>JAMOMG010000092.1 GCA_027068695.1 Flavobacteriaceae bacterium | reverse complement strand
GCAATATATTTTAGTGACTTATCTGCTTCAAATAATTTGGGATTTACTGTTGCTCCTAACATTTTATATGCAACTTTATAAAACGGATTTAACGTTGTTTCCCAATTATTTAAACTTGCCCAACTACCTGAATTAAAAAATTTATGTTTAGGAACGGGTAATGTATTTGCGTACGTTAAAGAACCTCCCCCAACACCAACACCTGATAATATGGTTACATGATTTAAGAATGTCATTTTAAAAAAACCTTTTAACCCTAATTTAGGTTCCCAAATCCATTTTTTTAGTTGCCAATTGGTTTTTGGAAAGTCGCTTGATTTATACCATTTCCCTTTTTCAATAACGAGAACCTTATATCCTTTTTCAGCCAATCTAAGAGCGCTTACTGAACCTCCAAAACCACTACCAATTATCACATAATCATAATCAAGTTTATTCATATATATAACTGCTTTTTAAACAAATGAATATACTATTTTTTTTAAAATCTATGTCAGTTTGTCATAATTATTTGTTTGGTATTTTTTTTGACTGTACATATTGGTAATAAATTATTAAAATTAAAAACTAAAAATATGGCAACAGGAAATATTAAAGTAACAGCTGAAAATATTTTTCCAATTATAAAAAAATTCTTGTATTCAGATCACGAAATATTTTTACGTGAACTAATTTCAAATGCAACTGATGCAACCTTAAAATTAAAACACTTATCAACCATAGGTGAAATAAAAGGAGATATTGGTGAACCAATAATTGAAATTAAAGTTGACAAAGACAAAAAAGAAATTAGAATTATAGACCAAGGAGTTGGTATGACAGGTGAAGAGGTTGAAAAATATATCAATCAAGTGGCTTTTTCTGGAGCTGAAGAATTTGTTGAAAAATACAAGGACAAAGTTGAAGATTCAGGAATTATAGGTCATTTTGGCTTGGGTTTTTATTCTTCATTTATGGTAGCCAAAAAAGTGGAAATTTTCACTAAATCTTATCAAAAAGGAGCAAAAGCAGTACGTTGGGAATGCGATGGAAGTCCAGAATATACATTGGAAGAAACGAAACGTAAAGAAAGAGGTACTGAAATAGTTTTACATATTGATGATGATTCTACAGAATTTTTAGAAGAAAGTAAAATCACCGAACTCTTAAATAAATACAACAAGTTTATGCCTATTCCAATTAAATTTGGAACACGTGAAGAAACTTTACCTTTAGCAAAAGATGCTCCTAAAGATGCAGAACCTGAAAAAATTACGGTAGACAACATTGTAAACAACCCAAATCCTGCTTGGACAAAAAGTCCTAATGATTTAGAAGATAAAGATTATAAAGAGTTTTACCGAGAATTGTATCCAATGCAATTTGAAGAGCCTTTATTTCATATCCATTTAAATGTAGATTATCCGTTTCATTTAACAGGTATTTTATATTTTCCTAAACTTAGTAAAAATTTAGACCCTACAAAAGATAGAATTCAACTGTATCAAAATCAAGTATTTGTTACCGACAATGTAGAAGGCATTGTTCCTGACTTTTTACAAATGTTACGCGGTGTAATTGATTCACCAGACATTCCGTTAAATGTATCTCGCTCTTATTTACAATCTGACGCTGCTGTTAAAAAAATAGCAAGCTACATAACTAGAAAAGTAGCTGACAAACTAACTAGTTTATTTAAAAAAGACAGAAAGGCATTTGAAGAAAAATGGGATGACATTAAAGTTATTATTGAATACGGAATGCTTTCTGAAGAAAAATTCTTTGAAAAATCTGATAAATTTGCATTGTACCCAACTGTAGATAAAGAATATTTTATTTGGAGTGAATTAGAAGAGAAAATTAAACCATCTCAAACAGATAAAGATGATAAATTAATTGTTTTATACGCTTCTGATGTAAAAGCACAGCACAGCTACATTGATGCTGCAAAAGAAAAAGGTTATACTGTTTTATTATTAGATTCTCCAATTGTTTCACACTTATTACAAAAATTAGAAGGTTCTAAAAAAGATATTCAATTTGTACGCGTTGATGCAGATCACATTGATAATTTAATAAAAAAGGAAGACACTAAAATAAGTAAACTTTCAGACGAAGAAAAAGAAAAATTAAAACCAATTATTGAAGGTGTAATACCAAAAGAAACGTATACTGTTCAGTTAGAGGCAATGGATTCAAATGCGAACCCATTTATAATTACGCAACCTGAATTTATGAGACGTATGAAAGAAATGCAAGCAACTGGCGGAGGTGGAATGATGGGAATGGGTAATTTCCCTGAAATGTATAACTTGGTTGTTAATACCAACAACGATTTGGTTAGTGAGATTTTGAGCACTAAAACTAAAAAGAAACAGGAGCGTTTAATTCAACAGGCATTTGATTTAGCAAAACTATCTCAAGGACTTTTACAAGGTGAGGAATTAACCAATTTTATAAAACGCAGTTTTCAAATGGTGAAATAATTCTAAAATTAAATTGTTTAACAAAGATTTAATAAAAAGTCTCAATATTAATTGAGACTTTTTTTAGTATTTTTACTCATCTATAAAAATATTGGCATTTTTTTTGCTGTAAAGTACCAAATGTAAATTGTATGACGCAAAATTTTAAAATAGCATTCCTAGTCTTTTTTGTTACGCTACTCAATTCTTTTGCGCTATTTTCTCAAATTGATAGTACAAAAATAAACAATGAAGTTGGTGCTACTTTTTCAACAAACCAATTAAAAGCAAACCCTTCAACTACAAAAACAAATCCAAATATTAATTTTAATATTAATAAAAAAATAAATACTGAAGCTATAAATCAAAATTTAAAGAAATACTCTAATAATAACACTTCTAATATGTTGCTTGAGAATCGCCCTGAAGATAAAGATATTATTGGGGTAAAATATTGGAAGGGGAAAGATGTAACGCACAAAAGTTTAGCAAGTACCTATGGCTTAGGAACTGTAACAACCACTAGTAGAATTGTTAAAATTGAAACAAGGGATCACAGTTATATTGATGGCGATCGTATTAAAATTTATTTGAATGAACAGGTTATAAGTGATAATGTTGGTTTAAAAGGAAGTTACTTTGTAATTTATGTAAAACTAAAAGATGGTTACAACAGAA
>JAMOMG010000091.1 GCA_027068695.1 Flavobacteriaceae bacterium | reverse complement strand
ATTATTATTTGAAAAGTAATCCAATGCTGCTGTTAAATATGACGCCTGATGATTTAATGTATTTAAATCTAAACGCTCATAAGAATCTTGAACAGTATGATAATCAAAATGATCGTCTATGAATGCAAAATTATACCCATCTATATCTCCATCTTCTCTAAAAACAGTTAAATCAGTGTCATTTGGCAACATTTTATAAATGCTGTACATTAATGAGTTTCCAACTGGATGTGTGGCTTTAGCATCATCAAGCGCTTCAATCAATTTTTTATTCCCACCATTTGTTTCTAGTAAGATATAGCTTGGCCCTCCACTACCACGAGCTTCAAAGTTTAAAACAACTCCTATATCTTTCGCCCAAGAATGATGATTTACAAAAGCATTTGCGCCTAGTAACCCCAATTCTTCAGCATCTGTAATACAAATTATAATATCATTTTTTGGTTGTTTATTTTGAGCTAAAAAGGCTCTAACTCCTTCTAAAATAACAACTACACCACTTCCTGCATCACTAGCTCCTAAAGATGAATGTGGATTGGAATCATAATGTGAAAGTAACAACAATGCTTTCCCTTTTTCTGTACCTTTAATTTTAGCAATAATATTTTTAGTTTTGGCAGCTGCTCTCCATTTTTTGTTAATAGCTAGTTGTTCTTGAATTTCTACTTGCAATCCTAATTTTTCAAGCTGGTCAACTATGTAATTTACAACTACTTTGTGCTCTGGTGAACCTGTGAAATGTGGTTTTTTTGATATTTCTTTTAAATGAAGTAATGCATTCTCTGTAGAAAATTCTGTTACTTTAACATTCTCTTCTATTTTAGCTGAAGGAGTTAAAGAATAAAAACTGAAATAAATAGTGAAAATTATTAACAGACCAGAAACTAATTGGTAGTATTTTTTTAGAAACATATATTGAAAATTGAATTGCTTAAAATTAATTTATTTTTTAGTTTAATTAAAATATTTGATGCTATTTTATTAAATCTCAATCAATATGCAATAAATACTGCCTTTTTATATTCATAATTCGTTTATATTTGGGAATTATTTTTTACAACTTTCATTATGAACAGAAGAAAATTTTTTAAAAACGGATCACTTTTTGCGCTTGGAACTTCATTGTTAAACCCTTTTGACACAAAAGCTAATTCTATTGATCTTGATATCTTAAATAAAAATAAAAAAGCAAAAAACATTATTGTAATTGTTAGTGATGGTATGAGTATTGGAACGCTAAACATGGCCGATTTATACCTCTCAAGAAAAACGGGAAATGGAAGTAATTGGCTTCAATTATACAAAGACAATAAAGTTAATAGGGCGCTTATGGATATGGCTTCTGCAAACTCTATTGTTACAGATTCTGCAGCTGCAAGCTCTTCTTGGGGTGGTGGAGTTAGAATAGGAAATGGGTCTTTAAATGTTAGCGAAAATGGAAAAGAACATTTACCAATATGGCAAAAATTTAAAAAAGCTGGGAAAAAAGCTGGTTGTGTTACCACAGTACCTATTACACATGCAACTCCTGCCGGTTTTTGTATTAACAGCAAAACCCGAAGAAATCAAGAAAAGATAGCTGAAAAATATTTAGCTCAAAATTTTGATGTGATGATGGGTGGAGGTGATCATTATTTTTCTGCTGATTATCGTAAAGATAAACGAAATATGTATGGTGAATTTTCGAAAAAAGGATATCAGGTTGTAAAAAACAGAGTCCAAATGCTTAATAGTGACAACAACTTACCAATTCTTGGTGTTTTTAGTGGAAATGGGCTGCCTTTTTCAAAAGATAGAGATAGTGATAAAGAACTCACTGAAAAAACACCAACGCTTGCCGAAATGACACAAAAAGCAATTGACTGTATGAAAGACCATTCTGAAGGTTTTGTTTTACAAGTAGAGGCAGGTAAAGTTGATTGGGCTGCTCACGCAAATGATATAGCTGCCTTAATTTACGACCAAGCAGCGCATGATGAAGCTATAAAAGTTGCCATAGATTTTGCTGAAGAAAATGAAGAAACACTTGTAATTATTACCACTGACCATGGGAACTCAAATCCAGGTCTTGTTTATGGTAAAAATGTAAATGATCGTTTTGATGCTATACAAAATTACAAGCACACAAATGAATGGATATTAAATGGTTTTGATAACAGCACAACCATTTCTCAAATAAAAGAACGTATTGATTACACAAATAATTTTACTGTTACCGACAGCGAAGCAAAACAAATTTTAAGCTTTTACGGAAATATAAAACAAGAAGAAGGTTTATACAACCCTAGACACCTTCCATTTAAAGTACTCTCTGATATTCAAAAAGAGCGTAACTCGGTTGGTTGGATTGGCATGAATCATTCAGCTGATTATGTTGAACTAGCTATGTTTGGCCCTGGAAGTGATTTGTTAACACCATTTATTAAAAACACCGATTTACACTTCTTAATGCTAGAAGCTGCTGAAGTAGAAAATACATTTTAATATGATTTAAAAAATTACTCTTTTCGAATCAATAGATAATAGTCATTATCTAAGGCTAGATAACCTTGATCATAAATATAATAATACGTATTTCCTGTTTTGGTAGTATATATTGATGTGAAAAAATCAAAATCAAAATTCCCATCTAACAATTTCCTTCTAGTAACTTTTGTTTTACCAGTAACATTTAACTTAGAAAGTAAATGATGATTTTTCCGTAACCTGTTGTTAATGTTCCGTATTAAATTTTTACTTTCTCTATTAATTTTATTATTAAAAGAATTTCTACAATAATCTGAACAAAACTTTTTGTCAATTCGTCCAATTAATGGTTCGTTACATTCTAAACATTTTTTTTTCATAGCAATTTTTATCTTTTTCAGTTGTTTTTTTATAATTTCTTCATTACACTTTTACACTCCCCCAATTTTCACCAGATTTTATTCTATATAACTGCATTTCAGAAATTCCAAATTGTTTGGCTATCAGGCGCATTCTGGTTCTTCTATTTGGATCTAATATTTTTTTCTTTATCAATCGGACTCTTCCTTCTGTTAATTTAGAGTACGTTCTTTGTCCTTTTCTGCTAATTTTCTTTGGGTTCTTTTTATGATGAATAAACAACTCTGATTTATTAACCC
>JAMOMG010000090.1 GCA_027068695.1 Flavobacteriaceae bacterium | reverse complement strand
GGGTCAACTACAATACCTAAATCGGCTTTTTCCTTAACTACTAAATCAGAAATATCGGTTAAGTGCTCTTTCAATGGTTCTGGATTATGTGGAAACTCTCCATTAGGTTCACAATACAGTTCAATACATTCAACGCCTAATTTTTCTAATAAGGCAGGAATTGCTATCCCTCCTGTGGAATTAACCGCATCAACTACTACTTTAAATTTAGCGTTTTTTATAGCTTCAACATTAACTAATTTTAAATTTAAAACTTCATTGATATGTTTATTAATATAATGTTTCTTTTTTCTAAATTTCCCTAAATCATCAACTTCAGCAAAAATATACGTATCATTTTCTGCTATTTTCAATATGTTTTCGCCATCTTCAGCATTCAAAAATTCACCTTTGTTATTTAATAATTTAAGGGCATTCCATTGTTTTGGATTATGACTTGCTGTTATAATAATTCCTCCATCTGCTTTATCTAACTGAACTGCAACTTCAACAGTTGGCGTTGTAGACAAACCTATATCCGTTACATTTATTCCCATTCCAACCAACGTATTTCCCACCAAACTACTCACCATTTTACCTGATATTCTGGCATCTCTTCCTAAAACTACTGTAAGTTCTTCTTTCTTGGTTTGATTTTTAAGCCACATCCCATAAGCTGCTGCAAACTTAACAGCATCTACTGGAGTTAAATTATCACTTACTTTACCTCCTATGGTTCCTCTTATTCCTGAAATTGATTTTATTAATGACATTGCATAAATTTAGTTTGCAAAGATAAATCTTATAGATTTAATAATGAAAAAAAAAGCTGTATCAAATGATACAGCTTTTAAAAATTTAGTTAGAATAGAAATTTATTTTCCTTCCATTTTTTTCTTCAATGCAGCAAGATCACCACCTAAATCACCTAATGTAGTTTTATCAGCTGATTCAGATTTTTTCTGAGCTGCTTTTATATTTTTCTCTTCTTGAGCTTTAAATATTGATGTATGCGATGCTACAACACGTCTAAATTCTTTGTTAAACTCAATAACTTTAAATTTATCAGTATCTCCTTTTGCCAATTTTGTACCGTCTTCTTTAGCAGTAAAACGACTTGGAACAAATGCTTCAACACCATCTTCTAAAGTAACTATTAACCCTTTATCACTTTTCTCTTTAACAGTTCCTTCGTGAATTGAATTAATGGTAAATTTAGCTTCGTGTGCATCCCAAGGATTTTCAGTAGTTTGTTTATGACCTAAATTTAATTTACGTCCTTCAACATCTAATTCTAATACTTTCACTTCTAATTTATCTCCAACAGAAGTAAAATCAGATGGGTGTTTAATTTTCTTAGTCCAAGATAGGTCAGAAATATATACCAAACCATCAATTCCTTCTTCTAATTCAACAAACACACCAAAATTAGTATAATTACGTACAGTACCTGTGTGTATTGAACCAATTGGATATTTATCAGCAATATTACTCCAAGGATCTGGGTGTAATTGTTTGATACCTAAAGACATTTTACGATCTTCCCTATCTAAAGTAAGTATTTGAGCTTCAATTTCATCTCCAACTTTTACAAAATCTTGAGCTGAACGTAAGTGAGTTGACCAAGACATTTCAGAAACGTGAATTAATCCTTCAACACCTTGAGCTACCTCAATAAATGCACCATAATCTGCAAGTACAACTACTTTTCCTTTTACGGTATCTCCTACTTTTAAATTTTCATCTAAAGCTTCCCAAGGATGAGCATTTAATTGTTTTAGTCCTAATTGAATTCTTGTTTTCTCATCATCAAAATCAAGAATTACAACATTTAATGTTTGATCTAATTCAACCACTTCACTTGGATGGTTAATTCTAGACCAAGATAAATCAGTAATATGTACTAAACCATCAACACCACCTAAATCTACAAATACACCATAAGAAGTAATGTTTTTAACAACACCCTCTAATACTTGTCCTTTTTCTAATTTACTAATAATTTCTTTTTTCTGAATTTCAATATCAGCTTCGATAAGTGCTTTGTGTGAAACTACAACGTTTTTAAATTCATGGTTTATTTTCACAACTTTGAATTCCATTGTTTTTTCAACGTATTGATCGTAATCTCTAATTGGTTTCACGTCAATTTGAGAACCTGGTAAGAATGCTTCAATTCCAAAAACATCTACAATCATACCTCCACGAGTTCTACATTTAACAAAACCATTAACTACTTCGCCTGTTTCATGTGCATTATTAACACGCTCCCAAGCTTTAATAACTCTGGCTTTTTTATGAGATAATACTAGTTGACCTGTACTATCTTCTCTTTTATCTACTAAGACTTCTACGGTATCTCCAACCTTTAAACCTGGATTATAACGAAATTCATTCAGTGATATAACTCCTTCAGATTTAGAATTGATATCAATAATTACTTCTCTATCAGTTTTTCTAACAACTAAGCCTTCAATTACCTCTCTTTCATTAACCAATCCTAGTGTGCCTTCTAAAGCTGCCTCAAAAGCTTTTATATTTTCTTCATCAACTGCTTCAATACCTTCTTCATATTTATGCCAATCAAAATTTTCTAAAAATTCTTCAGGGTTTACAGCTTCAGCAACTGGTGCATCTTCTTTAATATCTTCTTCAACTTTAGCCTCTTCTTTAGCTTCTTTTTTAACTTCAGTCTTTGCCGTTGGAGCATCAACTTCTTTTTTAGCTTTCTCTTCTACTTTTGGAGCTGCAACTTCTTCTTTAACTTCCTCCTTAGGTGCTTCTGTAACTTTTTCTTCAGCTGGTTTTGCATCATAAACAGATTGCATCCCTAATTCTTCAACTAAAATTGTATAAAACAACGCTCTGTATTTATTACGGTTAGATTTACCAATTTTTTCAATTGCTGTTTCAATAGCCTTGTCTAAATTTTCACCATCTTCTAAACCTAATTTTTTAATTAAAAAGTTTTTCTTAACAGTTTCTAATTCTTTTTTGTCAGAACTTGATACCTTTTCAGCATCTTCTTTGTAGATTGAAGGACCTAATCCTTTTGTTACTGCTGCTAATAATTCAGCATTTAAACCTAAACCTAACTTTTCTGCTTCATTTGTATAAAGCTCTATTTTTTCTTGTAATTTTGACATATTGTCAATTTAATTTTTGTATCTTATTGTTATTCAGATT
>JAMOMG010000089.1 GCA_027068695.1 Flavobacteriaceae bacterium | reverse complement strand
TACTTTTTTGCTGTACAACCTCAAATAATTCTCCTCCTTCACATTTAATAGTTCTATAAGGGAACTTTAAAATTAGTGCATAGTCATGGGTAGCCATTAGTATAGTTTTTCCCGTTTCATGAATTTCTTTTAAAACATTCATTACATCAACAGAAGTTGCAGGATCTAAATTTCCCGAAGGTTCGTCTGCCAAAATTAAGTCTGGGTTATTTAATAATGCCCTTGCAATTGCCACTCGCTGCTGTTCGCCGCCAGATAATTGAAATGGCATTTTAAAATCCTTTGTTTCCATCCCTACCTTAGACAATACTTCAATAATTTTATCCTTCATTTTAGTTTTGTCTTTCCACCCTGTTGCTTTTAAAACAAATAATAAGTTTTCAAATACGCTTCTATCATTCAATAATTTAAAATCTTGAAATACAATTCCTATTTTTCTACGTAAAAAGGGTATTTCTTTTTCTTTCAAATTATTTAGATCAAAACCAACAATACTACCTTTTCCATTTTCAAGAGGTAAATCTCCATACAACGTTTTCATTAAACTGCTTTTACCACTCCCTGTTTTACCAATTAAATACACAAATTCACCACTGTTAATGCTTAAATTAACATCTGATAAAACTAAATTCTCTCTTTGGAAAATTTGTGCATTTTGTAATGAAAGTATTACTTCAGCCATACAAATAAAGTTTTTCAACAAATCTAATTATTTAAATGTTAAGTATCAACATCTATCCAATTAATAATGAAGTGCTTTTTTAGCTTTTTTTGGGCTTATAGTCTACTATTAACTTCTATTTTATACCGTCAAATTTAATAGTAGACATTATTATCATTATAACTTTTTAATAAAAATATTTTTTAACAAATGCAATTTCATTAAAAAACTGCGTTATTAGATAATAGTTTGTAACCTTTCAATTTTAATTAAAATGACATATAAAAAAATTGTTCTCTCTTTTCTTGTGTTTATTATTACTATCACAGTATTTGCACAAAAAACAGCAATTTATACCAACTCACTTTCAGAATATAACCACGCAATTGAATTGTACCAGAACAAAGCTTTCTTGGCTGCTCAAAAAATATTCAACCAAATTAAATCTCAATTCGACAATTCATCAGAGTTAAAAGCGAACTGTGAATATTACGCTGCAAATTGTGCAATTCGTTTAGAGCAACCAGATGCAGACGATTTAATGCAACAATATGTGAATAAATACCCAACAAGCACAAAACGTAATAGTGCTTTTATGGATGTTGCAAATTATTACTTTAAAATTGGTAAATATTCTTATGCCGCAAAATGGTTTTCGAGGGTCAATACTACAAATTTAACTTTAAGAAAAGAAGAAGATTTCAATTTTAAATATGCTTACTCATTGTTTGCTAATAAAGCCTATACCAAATCAAAAGAGTATTTTTTATCGTTATTAGACTCACAAAAATATGGCGCGCAAGCCAAATATTATTACGGATATATTGCATACAAACAAGATGATTATAATACTGCAGACACATATTTAGGTGAAGTTGCGAACGACAAAACTTTTAAAACAAAGGTTTCCTATTATTTAGCAGATATGAATTTTAAATTGGGAAAGTTTGAAAAGGCTATTGAATATGGGTTACCACTTCTTGAAAAGGCTAAACGAATTGAACATTCTGAAATTTCAAAAATTATTGGAGAAAGTTATTTTAACCTTCAGAAATATAAGGAAGCTATTCCTTATTTGAAAAATTACAAAGGAAAACGTGGTAAATGGAATAATACCGATTATTATTTTTTAGGGTATGCTTATTACAAACTAAATGACTTTGAAAACGCCATAAAAAACTTCAATAAAATTATTGGAGGAAAAAATGCTGTAACACAAAATGCTTATTATCATTTAGCTGAATGCTATTTAAAATTAGAGAAGAAGCAAGAAGCATTAAATGCTTTTAGAAATGCTGCTCATATGAAATACAAACCAAGTATTCAAAAAGATGCTTGGTTAAATTATGCAAAATTAAGTTACGAAATTGGAAACCCATACAAAAGTGTACCAGAAGTTTTACAAGAATACATTGAATTGTATCCAAATTCTACACATAAAAATGAAATTAATGAGCTTATTATAAGTGCCTATGTTACTTCTAAAGACTATGAAGGAGCCTTAAAGTATTTGAAAAATAAGAAAAGTACAAAAGAGCGAATTCTATTTCAAAAAGTAGCATTTTACAGAGGAGTAGAACTTTTTATTGAAGGAAATTATGACTTGGCAATAGAAAATTTCGAAAGCTCACTTACAATACCCTTAAATGCAAACTTTAAGGCTCGTGCAACTTTTTGGAAAGGAGAGTCTAATTATAGGTTAAATAATTTTATTGATGCATTGGCTGATTTTAAAAAATTTAATTCTAGTTATGAAGCGTCAAAAACAACAGAATTTAAAACTATAAATTACAATTTAGGATATGTTTATTTTAAACAAAAAGATTACAACAATGCTATAACTGCATTTAAAAAATACACAAACCAAAATATTGATGATCAAGTAAAACTTAACGATAGTTATTTAAGAATTGGTGATAGCTATTTTGTTAGTAGCAATTACTCAAATGCTATTATTTATTATAATAAAGCCATTAAGTTGAATGGGATTGATAGTGATTATGCTCAGTTTCAAAAAGCAATTAGCTACGGATTAACGGGTAATGAAAATACCAAAATATCAACCTTAAAGTCTTTCTTAAATACGTATTTAAAATCTACCTATAGAGATGACGCACTGTATGTTTTAGGAAATTCATACATTAAAAGAAACAATAACAACCTTGCTTTAGAAAACTTTGATAAATTAATTAACAACTTTAAAAGAAGTCCTTTGGTACCAAAAGCATTGTTAAAAAAAGGATTAATTTTTTACAACATCAACCAAAATGAGGAAGCTTTGGCAAGCTATAAAAGTATTGTTAAACGTTTTCCTAATTCAGATGAGGCCAAACAAGCTGTTAAAAATGCACGTCAAATTTATGTAGATTTAGGCAAAGTTGATGAGTATGCTGCTTGGGTTAAAACTTTAGATTTTGTAAATGTTACAAATGCTGAATTAGATAACGATATGTACGAATCTGCAGAAAAACAATACCTTCAAAACAATCATAAAAAATCAATACTAAGTTTTAAAAAATATCTAGAAAATTTCCCAAAAGGTTTGCACTCTTTACAAGCTAATTTTTATTTGGCACAATCATTATTTTCAGAAAATAAACATACAGAAGCCATTCCTTATTACAGTTACGTTATAAACCAAGAAAGAAATGAATTTACTGAAAATGCTCTTTCAAGTTTGTCTCAAATCTATCTAGAAAATGCTAATTGGAACAAAGCAATTCCAATTTTAGAACGACTGGAGAATGAAGCTAATTCATCACAAAACATCACCTTTGCACAATCTAACCTAATGAAAGGTTATTATGAAAGTAAAAATTACCCAAAAGCAGTAGATTATGCAGCCTTGGTACTGAAAAATTCAAAAATAGAAAACCGCATTAAATCTGATGCATACATCATAATTGCACGATCAGCTATAAAAACAAACAATGAGGGCAAAGCCAGAGATGCTTATAAAAGAGTTGAAGAAATTGCAGAAGGAAAATTAAAAGCAGAAGCCTTGTATTATGATGCTTATTTTGAAAACAGTGATGGAAGCTACCGTGTTTCAAATAAAATTATTCAAAAAATTGCTGCAGAATACGCAGCTTACAAATATTGGGCAGCCAAAGGCTTAATAATAATGGCCGATAATTATTACGAACTAAAAGATGCTTATCAGGCAACATACATATTAGAAAGTGTATTAAAAAACTTCTCAGAATTTGATGATGTTGTTGAACAGGCAACTAAAGATCTTAACCGTATAAAAATGGAACAAGCTAAAACTAACGAGTCTGTAAAAAATTAATTTAAAAAAATAAATAATAAACATGCGAAAGCTACTTATAACCTCATTTACTCTACTAATAGCCAGTTTTTCTTTTTCACAAGAAACTAAAAAGGATACATTAAATACAGAAGAAATAATAGTTGTAAAACCATATACTCCAAAAATTTCAGATGCATTTAAAATAAAATCTAATCCAATTATTGAGACTACCAATAGTATTGAAAAAGAAACAGTAAATTACAGTATATTTTCAATTCCAGTTGCCTCAACATTTACCCCTTCAAAGGGTAAGGCAAAAGGTGTTGTTAGAGAGCCTAAAGAACGTTTATTTGAAAATTATATTTCGGCTGGGTTTGGTAATTTTACAAGTCCCTTATTTGAGGCATATCTACACTCTGGAGATATTAGATATAACGATTTTGGTATCTTTATCAATCACCTTTCTTCTGAGGGTGGCATTAAAGATTTACTATTAAATGACAATTTTTCCAATACTCGAATTGATATGTACTACAAACAATTTGAACGAGATTATAACTGGCAATTGAATACAGGTATTCAACGTGATCAATACAATTATTATGGCTTATCAAAAGATGTTACATTTGATGAAACATTTATAAATTCTTTAGATGAGGAACAAATCTACAAGAATATTTATATCGGTGGTAAAATTAATTTTGACGATTCTTTTTTCAAAGGAGCAACTGCTGAAATTTACAATTTTTCTGATAATTTTAACAGCAATGAATTTCGACTTTTAACCAAACCAACATTTGAGTTTCCTATTTCAACTGAATTGATAAACAGTGAGTTTTTAATTGATTTTGTGGCCGGTAAGTTTAAGCAAAACTACTTAACATCAAGTGATGTTAACCACAGTTTCCTAAATTTAGGCTTCAGCCCTAACCTTGAAGTATTACGTGATAATTTAACTGTTAATTTAGGTGCCAAGCTGTATTACACAAACGACTTAGAACATAAAACAAGTGATTTTTATGCCTATCCAAATGTAACTGCTTCCTACAAAGTTGTTAATGAGGTTTTAATTATAGTTGCAGGTGTTACTGGAGACTTAACTCAGAATACGTATAGAGGTTTTGCCAATGAAAACCCTTTTATTTCTCCAACTTTAAGTGTACAACAAACTGATAAACAATACAGAGCATTTGCTGGTGCCAAAGGAAAACTAGCTTCCAATATTGGTTACAATTTTAACGTAAGTCATACTTCAGAAAAAAACAAACCTTTGTTTATTCAAAATCAAACTAAAACAGATGGAATAATTCCCGTTGATAAATCTTATGAAGCTGGAAATTCTTTTAATGTTGTTTACGATGATGTAAAAACCTTAACAGTTTTTGGTGAAGTTACCATAGATGCTTCTGATGAATTTGATTTTAGTGCTACACTAACCTATTCAAACTTCACAACAAACACACAGTTTCAAGCGTGGAATTTACCCACAATAAAAGCAACTATTTCAGCTGATTATCAAAATAAAAATTGGTTTGCAGGTGCTAAATTATTTTACCGTGGAGAAACATATGGTTTTGTAGTTCCTTACAATATTTTACCCGAAAATGGTACTGTTATACAAAATCAATCTTATATGGATTTAAATTTAAACGGAGGTTATATTTTTTCAAACAGATTAACTGCTTTTGCAAAAATAAACAATGCCTTGGGAGTAAAATACTTTACGTTTGTAAACTACCAAGTTCAAACTCTACAAATATTAGCCGGAATTACCTATAAATTTGATTTGTAATAGAAGTTCTTTTTATTAAAACTTTTTTATGTAGTTTTAACAATCTATAAAACTACCATAAAATGAAAAATATTTTTATTGCAATAAGTATATTTATTGCTCTAATTTCTTGTTCTAAAACTAAACCTAATAAACAAACTCAACAAACAGTTAACAAGCAAGATTCAACTATCATTAAACAACTATTTAACACCTCATTAACCAATGGAAAAAGTTATGAATGGTTACGAGATTTAACCTCCAATATTGGTGGACGTTTGTCTGGTTCTCCTGAAGCTCAACAAGCCGTTGAATGGGGAGAAAAATTAATGAAAAGTTTAAATTTTGATAATGTTTGGCTACAACCTGTTATGGTTCCTCATTGGGTTCGTGGAAAAAAAGAGGAAGCTTTTTTCACAAGCAATAATAATAAATTCAATGTGCCAATTTGTGCATTGGGAGGTTCAGTTGCAACTCCTGAAAATGGTATTTTGGGTGAGGTTATTGAAGTAAAAAGTTTGGAAGAAGCCGAAAAATTAGGCGAAAAGCTAAAAGGAAAAATCGTTTTTTTTAATCGACCTTTTGATGCTACTTTAATTGAAACATTTAGAGCTTATAGTGGTTGTGTAGATCAACGTGTTAATGGTGCTAAAGTTTCTGGGGAATATGGGGTTTTAGGTGTTATTGTACGCTCTATGACTTCAAGTATTGATGATATTCCACATACAGGAACTATGCGCTATGGAGATTTAGCTGATGCCGAAAAGGTACCCGCAGCAGCAATTAGCACAAAAGCTGCAAACTTATTAAGTAAGAAATTAAAGGAAAATCCAACTTTAAAATTTTTCTTTAAACAACATTGTAAAACATTGCCTGATGCTCCTTCTTATAATGTTATTGGTGAAATTGTTGGAAGTAATTATCCCGATAAATTTATAACGATTGGTGGACATTTAGATTCATGGGATTTGGGTGAAGGAGCTCATGACGACGGTGCAGGTATTGTACAATCTATTGAAGTAGCTCGTTTACTAAAGCTAAATGGTATCAAGCCTAAACACACTATTAGAGTTGTTTTATTTATGAATGAAGAAAATGGCTTAAGAGGTGGTAAAAAATATGCAGAAGAAGCCAAAAAAAATAATGAAAATCATATTGCAGCTTTAGAATCAGATTCAGGCGGATTTACACCAAGAGGATTTTCATTTGATACTTCTGAAAAAAATCACAACCTATTTATGAGTTGGAAATCATTACTCGCTCCGTATGGGTTACGAGACATTAAAAAAGGGCATGGAGGTGCTGATATTGGCCCTTTAAAATCTGAAACAATCTCTTTATTTGGTTACAAACCAGATTCACAACGTTATTTTGATTATCATCATACAGCAATTGATACTTTTGATAAAGTTAATAAAAGAGAGTTAGAACTTGGAGCTGCATCAATGGCTTCACTTATTTACTTATTAGATACTTATTTAAAATGAAAAAAATAACCGTAATATTTCTAATTGCCATGACCATTTCGTGTTCAAAAAAAGAACAAGTTGATACCATTGTAATAAATGCCAATGTATATACTGTAAATAAAAACTTTGACAAAGCTGAAGCTTTTGCTATTAAAAATGGTAAAATTATTGATGTAGGTACTTCTCTTGAAATTGAATCAAAATATGCTTCAACATTTATCAACGATGCAAAAGGAAAAACAATAATTCCTGGTTTTATAGATGCCCATTGCCACTTTTTTGGCTTGGGACTACAACAACAAAAAGTAGATTTAACTGGTACAACAAGTTTTGATGAAGTTGTGCAACGAATTGTTGACTTTCAAAAAGAAAAAAATGTACCTTATATCACTGGTCGTGGCTGGGATCAAAATGATTGGGAAACTAAAGAGTTTCCAACAAAAGATAAACTAGATCAGTTATTTCCAAATACACCAATTGCAATTCGTAGAATTGATGGCCATGCATTATTGGCAAACCAAGCGGCAATAGATTTAGCAAAAGTTACTGTTAATACTCCTTTCTCAGGTGGGGAAATACTACAAAAAAACGGAAAACTCACAGGTATATTTATTGATAATCCCATGAATTTAATTGATGAGACTATCCCAAGCCCTTCAAAAAAAGAACAAATTCAAGCATTAAAGGATGCTGAAGAAATTTGTTTTTACTACGGCTTAACAACTGTTGATGATGCTGGATTATCAAAAGAAACTGTTGACTTAATTGATAGTTTACAACAAGCCAACGAACTAAAAATCCGTATCTATGCAATGATTTCCAGCAGTCCAAAAAATTTAGATTATTATTTATCAAAAGGAATTATAAAAACTGACAGATTAAATATACGCTCTATAAAAGTATATGCAGATGGTGCTCTGGGTTCACGTGGAGCTGCAATGAAAAAACCCTATTCTGATAAACACAATCATTTTGGCGCCTTAGTAACTCCCATAGCAGATTTACAAAAAATTGCACAAAAAATTGCGAATTCAAATTATCAAATGAATACACATGCCATTGGAGATTCTGCAAATTATGTGATGCTAAAAACCTATAAAGACGTTTTAAAAGGTAAAAAAGATAGGCGCTGGAGAATTGAGCACGCTCAAATTATTGATGTCGAAGATTTTAATTACTTTGATAATATTTTACCTTCAATACAACCAACACATGCCACATCTGATATGTATTGGGCAAAAGACAGAATTGGAGCTGAGCGTATGAAAGGAGCTTACGCCTACAAAGAATTACTAAAACATTATGGGAAAGTTGCACTAGGGACAGATTTTCCCGTAGAAAAAGTAAGTCCCTTTTTAACTTTTTACGCTGCAGTTGCTCGTAAAGATTTAACTAATTTTCCTGAAAATGGTTTCCAAATGGAGAATGCATTAACACGTGAAGAAACGTTAAGAGGAATGACCATTTGGGCTGCTTATGCTAATTTTGAAGAAAATGAAAAAGGAAGCATTGAAACAGGTAAAATGGCAGATTTTATAATTCTAAACAAGAACATTATGGAAATTGATACTGATGAAATTCCATATATGAAAGTTGACGAAACGTATGTAAATGGAGAACGTGTTAAATAAAATTTCTAGGTCTTTCATTTTATGCATACTCTTTTTAATTGTTGGAAAGAGTTTTGCACAACAGCTCCCTGAAGGATTTGTATATATAAAAACGGTGATTCCAACCATAGAATTAGAAATTCGTTATGCCGGAAATCATAATTTTATAGGCAAACCAATAGAGGGTTATAATGCTCCAAAAGCCATAATTACGGTTGAGGCAGCCAATATGTTAAAAAAAATTCAATTAGAACTTGAAAAGAAAAATTTAGGACTAAAAATTTATGATGCATACCGCCCACAAAAAGCTGTAAATCATTTTGTTAAATGGGCCAAAAACTTAAATGACACCATAAATAAAGAAGAATTCTATCCAAATGTTAAAAAGAAGAATCTTTTTAAAGAAGAATACATTGCTTCTCGTTCTGGACACAGTAGAGGAAGTACCGTTGATCTTACCATTGTTGATTTATCTACGAATGAAAAAAAAGCATTGGATATGGGAAGTCCTTATGATTTTTTCGGGAAAGAATCTTGGGTATCAAATACAAATTTAACTTCCAAACAATTACAAAATCGTGAAATTTTGCAGAAGGTAATGCGAAAGTACAATTTTAGAAATTACCCGAAAGAATGGTGGCATTTCACATTACACAATGAACCATGCCCAAACACCTATTTCAATTTTGAAATTGAATAAAATCAAAATACATAATTCCAAACAATTATAGTATTTTAGAGTTATTAGCTATGTCAGTTCGAGTAATTTTTGACAAAAAATTGTATCGAGAACTTTTTTTTAAATAAATAACACATTATTCTAAAATTTCAGTTACAAAACTAGGGATCTCTGCTACTCCTTTTTCTTGTAAAAAATTAATAAAGGCCGAACCAATGATGGCTCCATTCATATATTTACAAGCAGTTTTAAATGTTGATTTATTTGAAATTCCAAAACCGACAATTAAAGTGCTTTTTAAATTCATTTTTTTAATTCGCTCAAAATAAGCTATTTGCTTTTCTGAAATTTCTCCTTTAGCACCTGTAATTGAAGAAGATGCAACTACATAAATAAAAGCATTCGTAATTTTATCAATTTTTCTGATACGCTCTTCCGAAGTTTGTGGTGTAATTAAAAATACGTTTGAAATTCCATAATTTGCAAATAATTGTTGGTAATGATTCTCATATTCAATCATTGGTAAATCTGGTATAATTACAGTTTCAATACCACAGTCTTTACATTTTTGACAAAATTTGGTTTCACCATATTTTAGAATCTGATTTAAATAACCCATTAAAACTAAAGGGGTTTTAACAGTGTCTTTTACTGCTTTCAACTGATTAAAAATAATATCTAAATTCATTCCATTCTCCAATGCTACTGAACTACTGTGTTGTATTGTTGGCCCATCAGCCAATGGATCAGAGTATGGCAAACCAACTTCAATAAAATCAACGCCATTACTTTCTAAATTTTTAATAATTTGTTCAGTATCATTTAATTTTGGAAAACCTGCAGTAAAAAACACAGAACATAAATTATGTTGTTTCACTTTAAATAAACTAGTTAACTTATTCATCTTTTAAATGTGTTATATAGGTTTCTATATCTTTATCACCTCTTCCTGATAAATTAATTACAATTACCTGATCTTTTTTTAATTTCATTTTGGGTAAAACAGCTAGTGCATGAGCAGATTCTAATGCTGGAATAATTCCTTCAATTTTGGTTAACTCATACGCAGCATCTAAAGCTTCTTGATCTGTTGCATTCATAAATACAGCTCGTTTACTTTCATGTAAATACGCATGTAAAGGTCCTATTCCAGGGTAATCTAATCCTGCTGAAATTGAATAAGGCTCTGTTACTTGTCCGTATTCATCTTGCATTAAAATTGTTTTGCTACCATGTAAAACACCAACATCTCCCAATTGAGATGTTGCAGCAGATTGGCCACTATGCACACCTAAACCTGAAGCTTCAACAGCTATTAGCTTTACATTTTCACTGTCTAAATAATGATAAAATGCTCCTGCAGCATTGCTTCCCCCTCCAACACAAGCAATAATCATATCAGGATTTTCGCTACCTGTTTCAACTAATAATTGTTCCTTAATTTCTTTACTAATTACAGATTGTAAACGAGCCACCATATCTGGATACGGATGAGGACCAACTACCGAACCAATCAAATAATACGTGTCTTCAGGATTACCAATCCAATCTCTAATGGCTTCATTCGTGGCATCTTTCAATGTTTTACTACCACTTTTTGCCGGTATAACTTTTGCCCCTAACATTTTCATACGAGCCACATTTGGTGCTTGCCGTTTAATATCAACCTCACCCATAAAAACAATACATTCTAAGTTCATAAGTGCACAAACTGTAGCCGTTGCAACACCGTGTTGTCCGGCACCTGTTTCAGCAATAATCCGCTTTTTACCAAGCTGCTTGGCAACTAATATTTGTCCAATTGTATTATTAATTTTATGTGCACCTGTATGATTTAAATCTTCTCGTTTTAAATAAATTTCAGCACCATATTTTTTAGATAATCGCTTTGCTAAATACAACGGAGTTGGTCTGCCAACATATGTATCTAGTAGCTCCTTAAATTCTTTTTTAAAGGAATCTGACTCCAATATTTTTAAATAATTATCTTCTAATTCCTTAACATTAGGGTATAATAATTCAGGGATAAAAGCTCCTCCAAACTGACCGTAGTATCCATTTTTATCAACAAAATAATTCATGATACGTTGTTTTTAAATTCTTTAATGTTTTCTATATTCTTTAATGCTGGCTCTATTTCAAAACCACTATTTATATCGACTCCTTTAAAGGCAGGATGTTTTATTTTTTTTATATCCTCAGCATCATTTTTTGAAATGCCTCCACTTAACAAAAATGGAACTTTACCCTTATAGTTTTGAAGTATTTCCCAATTAAATTTTATGCCGTTTCCTCCATATTCCTTGCCTTTGGTGTCAAATAAAAAGTAATTGCATAGCTCTTCATATTGTCGAGTTTTATTGAAATCGAAATTTTCATCAACTGAAAATGCTTTTATAATTTCTAATTTATGAGATTCTGAAACAATCCCGATAGTTATCGGGACAGAATGACGTTTTTTTTCACTTCGAATCCGCTCAATGAACGTGTTAATTAATTTTTGGCAAAATTCAGGAGTTTCATTTCCATGCAATTGCACAGCATTTAATTGGTAATTCTTTACTTTCTCAAGAATGTTTTCTATACTTTCATTAACAAAAACACCTACTTTTTTGGTTTCTTTAGGGAATTTTATTTGTGGAAATTGTGTAACATAACGTTTTGATTTAGGATAGAAAATAAACCCTACAAAATCTGGTTTCAAAGCTAATAGGCTTGAAATATTCTCTTGATTTCGCATTCCACAAACTTTTAACAACATCACTATTTTATTTGATTAATAAATGCTTCACAGGCTAGTCCAGGATCTTCTGTTTTCATAAAATTTTCACCAATTAAAAAACCTTGAAAGCCATATTCTTTTAGTCCTGTAATAACTCTTGGATTACTAAGACCACTTTCTGAAACTTTGATACAACTCTCAGGAATTTGACCTGCTAATTCAATTGAATGTTCTAAATCAACCTCAAAGGTTTTTAAATTCCGATTATTGATTCCAATAATTTTAGTGTCTAATTCTATTTTATTCAATTCTTCTTTGTTATGCACTTCATACAACACTTCCAATCCTAAATCTTCAGCTAATTTTCCATAATTTTTCAATTCTTCTTTTGTTAAACAAGCTGCTATTAACAAAATAGCATCAGCACCAATGGCTTTTGCTTCAACAATTTGAAAACCATCAACAATAAAGTCTTTTCTTAAAATTGGTATGGTATTATTTACCGTTCTTGCCTGCATTACATCTAAAATACTTCCTCCAAAAAAATGAATATCGGTTAAAATAGATTGGGCTGCAATGCCTGCTTTTAAATAACCTTTAGTTACATCTATAACTTCAACCTTATCATTAATAATACCTTTTGAAGGAGATTGCCTTTTAAATTCAGCTATAATTCCTGTTGAATTTTTTATTGTTAATGCCTTTTTAAATGAAATTGGTGTACGTTTAAAATTGGGGCTCTTCACCAATTTCTCAACTGAAACTTCACTTTTTAGTTGTGTTATCTCTTTCTTTTTGTGTGCTATTATTTTATCTAAAATATTCATTGTTTATATATCACTTTCTATTTATTCTATTTTAACATATTTTTCTTTCGTCATACTGAACCTGCCTCGCCGGCAGACAGGCTTGTTTCAGTGTCACATTTCTAACGTTTGTAATTCTGGGTTTTTAACTTTTATTAAATTAATTTTCCAATCATGGTGTCAATTTTTTAATTGTTTCTCTCTTAAAATAGCTTGATTAATATCTGAAAATTCTTCAAAATAAATTAAATCTCTAATATTATATTTTGATGTAAACGTTGAACCTACACCCTTTTTATGTTGAATCATTCTTTCTTTTAAATTCCCTGTTACGCCTATATAAAACGTAGTTCTATATTTATTAGCCAATATGTATACATAACTTAACTTCATTTTCATAATTAATGAGATGCTGAAACAAGTTCAGCATGACACTTACTTAAACATAAATTCTTAATTCTTAATTAATTTAGTTAAACATTCTTTTGCTTTTAAACTCATTAACGATTCTTTTGCTTCATCAAAAGCTGTTTCAAACGGTTTGCTACTATCAATTGTTTTTAATGCAAATGCCGCATTTGCAAGTACAGCATTATTTTGAGCTTCGGTACCATTTCCATCTAAAATTGATACAAATATTTTAGCTGATGCAGCCACAGAATCTCCTCCAAAAATCTCAGATTGCTGTAATCTTTTTAACCCTAAATTTTCAGGTGTTATTAGTTGCTCATTTTCTTTTGTAAATAATTTAAATGCACTTGTTAATGAAATTTCATCGTACCCGTCTAAGCTATACACTATTCCATAATTTTTTGTAGTTTCTTGCAATAAATAATTGTAAACTCTTGCCACTTCCAAATTAAAAACTCCAACCAATTGATTTTGTGGATTGCTTGGGTTTACCAATGGTCCCAACATATTAAAAAAAGTTTTTAAGCCTAATTCTTTACGAACCGGGCCAACAGCTTTCATTGCTGGATGAAATAATGGTGCGTGTAAAAAACAAATATTTGCCTTGTCTATTTGGCTTTTTAATGTAGCCTCATCTTTCGTGAAATTATATCCTAAAAACTCTAACATATTTGAAGATCCACTTACTGAAGAAACTCCATAATTTCCATGTTTCGCTACTTTATTCCCTGTACCTGCAACTACAAATGATGTTAATGTAGAAATATTGAATGTGTTTTTACCATCTCCTCCTGTACCACATAAATCAATGGTATTGAATTCTGTTAAATCTATTTTTACAGCCAATTCTAACAAGGCTTCTCTAAAACCTGCCAATTCATTTACTGAAATTGGACGCATCATAAACACCGTTAAAAAAGAAGCTAAATGAGAATTGTTATACTTTTCATTTGCAATTTGAAAAAGTACTTCTTTGGCTTCCTGTTTTGTTAAACGTTGTTGCTCAAATAATTTGTTTAATATTTTTTTCATT
>JAMOMG010000088.1 GCA_027068695.1 Flavobacteriaceae bacterium | reverse complement strand
ATTAACAATGCTGTTTCATTTTCTTCTCCTGAAAAAGATTGTTTTGAAATTAATTGTTGAAGCAATTCAATTGCTTCTTTTGTTAATTGTTTTATCATTATTTACTTTTTAAGTACTTAAAATTTTATGTCACCCTGCTGCTGGCAGGTTCAGCATGACGAACTCTTTATATGGATAATATTGTGTATAATTTATTCTCTTTTTTAATAAGTGTTGCATCTCCAATTTTCACTTTTTGAACCCCTTTTTCCAATGCACTAAAACAGTTATGAAGCTTTGGAAGCATTCCTTCTGAAATAACACCTTCCTTAATTAATTGCTTGTACTTTTTAGAATTAATATGTTTTATTACGGAGTTTTTATCCTCAACACTTTCTAAAACCCCTTTCAACTCAAAAATATAATTTAATTCAGTTTCATATAAACCACTCATTGCTATAGCAATTTCTGAAGCAATAGTATCAGCATTTGTATTTAATAATTGTCCATTTTTATCATGTGTAATGGCACAAAAAACAGGTGTTATATTATTCTTTAAAAACATTTTAATTGTAGAGGAATTTACTAAGTCTACATCACCTGCAAAACCATAATCAATAGCTGCAACAGTTCTCTTATGTGCTAAAATACAATTAGCATCTGCACCTGATAAACCCATTGCATTACAGCCATTTTTTTGAAGTTGTGCTGTAATTTTTTTATTCAACAAACCGGCATACACCATTGTTACAATATCTAAATTAGCTTCATCTGTTATTCTTCTTCCATTAATCATTTTAGGTTTCAAACCCATTATTGATGCCAATTCAGTAGCTTTCTTTCCTCCACCATGAATCAATATTTTAGGAGTTGACAATGCTGAGAAATCTTTTAAAAATGAAGTTAATAATGCTTCATCATTAATAATATTTCCTCCTATTTTTACAATATGTAACTTTTGTTTTGTCATTTTTTTATACTACTTAAATCGTCATTCTGTTCCGATAGTTATCGGAATCATTTCAGAATCTCATCCTACTAATAACTACTTATTATGAGAACCTGAAATAAATTCAGGTTGACGTATAAATTATTTTTTTAGAAAATTAATATTAATCATTTTTCAATATTTTCTTTAACACTATTTGAGCTGCATACGTTCTATTATTAGCCTGCTCAATCACCAATGAGTTTTCTGAATCTATCACTTCATCGGCGACTATCACATTTCTTCTCACAGGTAAACAGTGCATAAATTTTCCATTATTTGTCAATTTCATTTTAGCCTCTGTAATCATCCAATCAGTATCTTTTTTTAAAACCTGTCCATAATCTTTGTACGAACTCCAGTTTTTAACATAGATAAAATCTGCATTTTCAAATGCTTTTTCCTGATTGTATTCTATTCTTGAATTTTTAGTTATTTCTGGATTTAATTCATAGCCTTCTGGATGGGTTATTACAAAATCGGCTTCCTGCAATTGCATCATTTCTACAAATGAGTTTGCAACTGCGTGTGGCAATGCTTTTGGATGAGGAGCCCAAGATAATACCACTTTTGGTTTTTTTTCTGTTTTATATTCTTCAATTGTTATGGCATCAGCTAGTGCTTGCAATGGATGCCCTGTTGCACTTTCCATATTTACCACAGGAATATTGGCATATTTTTTAAAGCTATTAATTACCTTTTCGGCTTCATCTTTTTCCTTATCTGTTAATGAAGCAAAGGCTCTTATGGCTACAATATCACAATACTGTGCAATAACTTTGGCTGCTTCTTTAATATGTTCCGATTTATTTTCATTCATTACAACGCCTTCTTCAAACTCTAGCTGCCAACCTTCATTTCCAAAATTCATAACTATGGTGTGCATTCCCAAATTTTGAGCTGCTTTTTGAGTACTTAATCGCGTACGCAAACTATTGTTAAAAAATAACAAACAAATTGTTTTTCCTTCTCCAAGTGTTTTGTACTGCAACTCCTCTTTTTTCAACTCAATTGCTTCTTGCACCGTATTTTGCAAATTATCTAAGTCACTAATATTTAAGTAATTTTTCATTTTATTTTACTGTTATTTTTGTAAAGATTGTTTTGTTTTGAATAGCATTCAGTATAAAATTATCTTTTAAACCATTTACAACCCACGTTTCAATAGTTGCTTCTTGAGCAATTTCAGCAGCATCAATTTTAGAAAACATTCCTCCTGTTCCGTGTGAAGAAATAGATTTTTCAACTTCTTTTTTAAGTGAATTAATATCTGTTGTAGAAATTATAGTTTCTAATTTATTTTCTTCTATAGATTTTTTGGTATAAATACCATTGGTATTTGTTGCAATAATAAATAAATCTGCTTCCAATAATACCGCTGTTAAAGCTGCTAATTTATCATTATCTCCAAATTTAATTTCATCTGTTGCTACGGTATCATTTTCATTGATAATTGGAATATAATTGTTTTTCACTAACACATTGATGGTATTTACAATATTCTTTTTAGATTGTTTTTTTTCAAAATCTGAATACGACAATAAACATTGTGAAGTTAACAAACCTAATTCTCTAAAATTTTCTTGAAAAATTCGCATTAAATGTGGCTGACCAATAGATGCCAGTGCTTGTTTTACAGTAATTTCTTTGCCATTAGTTTCTAAATTCACAAATTGTTTTGCTGCAGCAATTGCTCCAGAACTTACAATAACAAATTCATAATCTTCTTTTAAAAATGCTATTTGCTGTCCAATATCTTCTATTTTACCTCTTGAAATATTATTAGTTTCTTTGGTAAGCACATTGGTGCCAATTTTTAATACTATTCTTTTTTTATCTGATTTGCCCATCTCCGTATATAAACCATTTATTTGTTACTAAATGTTGTAAGCCCATTGGACCTCTATGGTGTAGTTTATCGGTACTAATTGCCAACTCTCCACCCAAACCAAACTGACCACCGTCAGTAAATCGAGTTGATGCGTTTTGATACACCGCAGCACAATCTGTTGTTTCCATAAATAAATTTGCTGTTTCATTGTTTTTAGTAATAATAACTGCTGAATGTCCGCCTCCATATTTGTTAATTTTAACAATAGCCTGTTCCAAAGAAGGAACACTTCCTATTACAATTTTATAGTCTAAAAACTCCTCATACCAGATTGCTTCACTGTCGTAGGGATTAACATTTTTAAAAGCTGATAATTCTGTATCACCTAAAATCTCAACATTAAACTTCAACAATTCACTAATTAAATTTTTGATGAAAATTTCTTTATTTGGTAAATTTGAATTTATAATTACTTTGTCCACTGCATTACAAGCTGATATTTTTGATGTTTTTGCATTTATAATTACCTTCAAAGCAATATTTACATCTGCTTCTGTATCTACATACACAAAATTATTCCCTCTACCACTAACAATTACTGGACAAGTAGCGTTTTGCTTTACAAAAGCAATTAGTTTTTCACCTCCACGTGGTACAATTAAATCTACTTTTTGAGATGGATTTTCTAAAAATGCTTGTGTTTCTGTTCTACTAAAATTTAAGTACTCAACCCATGCCGTTGAAATATTATTTTCCTCCAATGCTTTATGCCACAACTCAACAATTTTCAAATTTGAATTTAATGACTCTTTTCCACCTTTTAATAAAATTTTATTTCCCGATTTAAAAGCAATTCCGGCTGCTTCAACAGTTACATCTGGTCTAGATTCATAAATAATTAAAACTGTTCCAAAAGGGGCGGATTTATTGGTGATTTTCAACCCATTATCATGTGTAAAATGAAATAGTTCCTTGCCAACAGGGTCAATATCAGCTATCAATTGTTGCAATGATAAAATCATTCCGTTTATTTTTTCATCATCTACTTTTAAACGATCAAACATTGCTAAATCATCGTTATTATAAGCTACAACATCTGTTTTATTAGCCTTTAATATTGCAGTTTTTTCATTAGCAATTAGTTGAGCCATTGAATTTAATACAGCATTTCGCTGCTCTAATGTTAAAGTTGTGTTCATTACGCTAGTAATTCTTTTAAAGCATTTATAAAAACTGTTATCTGCTCTTTATTTATAGTTAACGGTGGTAAAATTCTCAGTAAGTTTTTATTGCTAGAGCCTCCAGTAAAAATATGTTTATCAAAAATTAACTTCTTTCTTAATTCTCCAACTTCAAAATCAAATTCAATACCCAACATCAATCCTTTTCCTTTTACTTTTTTCACCTTTGAAACCGATTTAATTTCCTCTAAAAAATAATTATAGACTGAATTAACATTCTTAATTAAATTTTCATTTTCAATAACATCTAATACAGAAATAGCTGCAATACATGCCAAGTGATTTCCTCCAAAGGTTGTTCCCAACATTCCATATTTAGCTTTAATTTTCTTTGAAATTAAAACGCCTCCTATCGGAAATCCGTTAGCCATTCCTTTTGCTGTGGTGATAATATCTGGCTGAATATTGTGGTATTGAAATGCAAAAAACTTCCCACTTCTTCCATAACCAGATTGTATTTCATCTAAAATTAACAACACCTCTTTTTCCTGACAAATTTTTTGAAGTTGTTGAAAAAACTCTGTTGTTCCTTCATCTAAGCCCCCAACTCCTTGAATTCCTTCAATAATAATTGCTGCAACATCTCCTTTACTAAGCTCTTGAATTACCAATTCAATAGCATTCAATGGTAAAAAAGTAACCTCTTGCTGTAAATTTATTGGAGCATTTATGTTTTTATTATCGGTTACAGCAACTGCTGCTGAAGTTCTTCCATGAAAAGCATTCTTAAAACTAATTACTCTACTTTTTCCTGTTACAAATGATGCCAACTTCAATGCATTTTCATTTGCTTCAGCTCCTGAATTGCATAAAAACAAATTGTACTTTTCACAACCTGAAATTCGTCCTAGTTTTTCAGCTAATTCTTGTTGCAAAGGATTTTGAATTGAATTGGAATAAAATCCTATCTTCGATAATTGTGCTTCTATGGCCTTTACATATTTAGGATGTGTATGCCCAATGGAAATTACGCCATGACCTCCATATAAATCTAAATATTTTATATTGTTTTCATCCCAAACATAAGTTCCTTCAGCCTTTACAGGGGTAACGTTATATAGCGGATATACATCAAATAATTCCATAATTTGTTTTTTAAATCTGATTAATTTTTTCGAAAGAAGTTACCAATCCTTTAATTATTGAAGAACTTAACCCTTGATGTTCCATCTCATTTAACCCTGCAATTGTACAGCCACTTGGTGTAGTAACCTTATCTATTTCTTGTTCTGGATGATTTTCCGACTGTATTAATAAACTGGCTGCTCCTAAACAGGTTTGTACTGCCAATTCTTGAGCTTCATTTGCATGAAACCCAAGTTGAACTGCACCTTGTGCTGTAGCCCTAATTAAACGCATCCAAAAAGCAATTCCACTAGCACAAATTACTGTAGCTGATTGCATTAACCTTTCTTCAATACACAATGTTGTACCTAGTGAATTAAAAATAATTTTGGCCAAATCAATGTTTTCTTCTCCTCTTTTATTTGAACTAAGGCATGTCATAGATTGTCCTACTGAAATTGCTGTATTAGGCATACTTCTAATAATGGAAGTATCAGTTCCTAAAACAGCTTCAATTTCGTGTATTTTTCTTCCTGTTGCCACCGATATAATAGTATGCTTTTGTATATTTATCACACTCTTAATTTCTTCTAAAACATTTTGCAATTGATTTGGTTGAACTGCCAAAATAATTACATCTGAATTTTTTACAGCTTTTTTATTGTCAGTAGAGATTCTAACATTTGGTAATTTTTCTAAAGAGTTTAGTGACGTTGTATTTCTTTTTGTTAAATACAAATTTTCAACTTTAAAGCTTTTTTGAGCCAAAATTCCTATTGCAATAGAATACCCTAAATTTCCCGTGCCTATAATTGCTATTTTCATACTAAAATTTTTTAAAATGATGTTGCTTTTAATTGTAACCCTTCTATTTCTTTAAATCCAAATAGTAGATTCATATTTTGAATTGCCTGTCCTGAAGCTCCTTTTAACAAATTATCAATTACAGAAGTAATTAATAACATATTATTGTGTTTCTGCAAATGGAGAAAACAATTATTTGTATTTACTACTTGCTTCAAATAAATTGGTGTTTTAGAAATATGTGTGTATGGTGCATCCTTATAAAAATCTTCAAATAATTCAAAAGCTTCTTCAATACTTTTATCAAATTCTAAATAAATGGAAGCAAAAATACCTCTACTAAAATTACCTCTGTTTGGAATAAAAAATAATTCTTCTGAGAAGCCTTTTTGAAGCGAGCTTAAACTTTCATTTATTTCACCTAAATGCTGATGTGTAAATGCTTTATATACAGAAAAATTATTATCCCTCCAGCTAAAATGTGTTGTTGCACTTGGGGAAACACCTGCCCCAGTTGAACCCGTAGTTGCATTGATATGCGCTGTACTTTTTAACAAACTCTGTTTTGCTAACGGTAGTAATGCCAATTGAATGGCTGTAGCAAAACAACCAGGATTTGCAATGTTATTTGCTTTTTTTATTGCTTCTTTTTGCAATTCAGGCAAACCATACACAAATTCTTTTTCTTGAAAAACAGCATTATTATTCAATCTAAAATCGTTGCTTAGATCAATAATTTTTGTAGTTAATGAAAATGAATTTTCTTGTAAAAACTTTTTTGAGTTTCCGTGTCCCAAGCATAAAAACAATACATCAACTTCTGGATTTATGGTACTGGTAAATTTTAAATCTAACGTTCCTAATAAATCTTGATGTACCTGATGTATATAGTTTCCTGCATTGGATGTACTGTATACAAAATCTAATACAACTTTTGAGTGATTAACAAGTAGCCTTATTAATTCACCAGCGGTATAACCTGCACCTCCTACTATTCCTACTTTAATCATAATTATGTGTTTACGCTGTGATAAATTTTATTTGCAACTCCTAAAATTTTAATAAATCCTTTTGCATCTTCAGAACTCCAAGCTTTATTAGTTTCTCCATATTCTCCAAATTTAGATTTCATTAAATCGTGTTTAGATTCAACTCCATTTAAAGTAAAATGATATGGTTTCAAAGTTACAAATACTATTCCTGTAACTGTTTTCTGTGAATTTGTTAAAAATGCTTCCAAATCTCTCATTGCAGGTTCAAAATATTGACCATCATGCAGTAACATACCGTAAGTACTACCAATATTTTCCTTTAAATTTTGTTGCCATTTAGATAATACATGTTTTTCTAATAGATGATGAGCTTTAATAATTACTGTTGCTGCGGCTGCTTCAAAACCAACTCTTCCTTTAATGCCAACAATGGTATCTCCCACATGAATATCTCTACCTATTGCATATTTTGATGCAATCTCTTCAATTTTTAAAATGGTATTTACAGCCGTATCATATTCATCATTTAAACCTACTAGTTGTCCCTTTTTAAAATGTAATTTAATGTTTGTTGGCTCGGTTTTTTCTAACTGACTTGGATATGCGTCTTCTGGCAATGCCTGATGAGAAGTCAATGTTTCAACACCTCCAATACTTGTTCCCCAAATACCTTTGTTAATTGAATATTTTGCTTTAGACCAAGGGTAATCTACTCCATGCTTTTTTAAGTAGTCTATTTCTTCTTGTCTAGAAAGTTTTAAATCTCTAATTGGAGTTATAATTTCAATTTCTGGAGCCAAGGTTTGAAAAATCATATCAAATCGTACTTGGTCATTTCCTGCACCTGTACTCCCGTGTGCAATATATTTTGCGTTAATTTTTTTGGCATATTCCACCACTTCAATAGCTTGAAAAACTCTTTCGGCACTAACAGACAATGGGTATGTATTATTTTTTAATACATTTCCATACACCATAAATTTTATAGCTTTTTCATAATAAATATCTAAAATATTTTGATTGGTATGTGAAACAACCCCCATATTGTAAGCTTTTGCTTCAACAACTTTAAGTTCTTCTTCTGAAAAACCTCCTGTATTTACCAAAACACTGTGAACTTCAAGATTTAATTCGTGTTGCAAATATTTAACGCAATAGGAGGTGTCTAAACCACCGCTATATGCTACTACTACTTTTTCCATGATATTATTTTTTATTCTTTTTTAGAAATAATGTTTGTTTAATTTTTTTTAGTCTGCTTAATACTTTTGAATTATAAGGATGCTTCTTTACATTTTTTTTATGAGTTGGATTATAAAGCATTCCTGTACATAAACACATTTTTTTATCTGTTCTCATTAAAACATCGTAATTACCACAAGTTTTACACCCATTCCAAAAAGCTTCATCACTTGTTAATTCAGAAAAAGTAACTGGCTGATAACCCAATTCATAATTAATTTTTAAAACTGCTAAACCTGTTGTAATCCCAAATATTTTTGCATTAGGGTATTTTTGTTTTGAGTATTCTAAAATTTTCTTTTTAATTTTTTTAGCCAATCCTTGATTTCTAAAATTAGGGTGTACAATAAGTCCAGAGTTTACCACAAACTCTTTGTTATCCCACGTTTCGATATAGCAAAACCCCGCAAAATTACCTGAATCAATAGCTATTACTGCATTGCCATTTCTAATTCTTTCAATAATATATTCAGGTGTTCTTTCGGCAATACCAGTACCTCTAATTTTCGCAGATTCTTTGATAGTCTCACAAATTATCTCTGCATATTTTATATGTGTTTTATTAGCTATAACAATTCTCATTGCTTACTTTTTTATCTTAAAATTTGAAATTTGATGTTTTTTTGAAATGGAAAACGGACGCACCGTTTTCTTAGAATAAAGACGCCCACAAGGGACGGCGGTGAGACCTAAAATACATAGTTATTATTTTGTTTGAAGTAATTAGAATCAAACTTAATAAGAATATGATGTTAAAAGATTGTTGCAAAATAATTGGTAATAATGAAAATGAATAAACTGTTTTTTTATTAGTAGCATTAGCGCACACAGCGATAAACGTCGAAAGAACGACGGGGATATTTTACAGTTGTATTTAAATTGGTTGTTTTCATTGGTGCAATGTTACGTAAAAATATTAATACAACAATATTTTTATCTTATATTTAACAATCTTCTGGTGAATGGTATTAAATCTTAACACATTTTACTTATTTAAGTATTATTTTATCAAATCAAAAATTGAAATAATTCAGGTTTTTCATTTAAATATTCACCTAAAAATCCCTTTTGTTTCATCCTTTTAACCAACGGCTCAAAGTCTTCTTTTGTATCTAATTCAATTCCAACAACAGCTGGGCCTTTATCTCTATTGTGTTTTTTTGTGTATTCAAAATAGGCAATATCATCATTTGGCCCCAATACATCAACAACAAATTCCTTTAAAGCTCCAGCTCTTTGAGGAAATTTGATAATAAAATAATGTTTTAAACCTTCGTAAAATAAGGCGCGTTCTTTTATTTCTTCCATTCTGGTAATATCATTATTACCTCCACTCACAACGCAAACAACTGTTTTCCCTTTTATTTTTTCCTTATATTTTTCAAGTGCTGCAATTGATAATACTCCTGCTGGCTCAACAACCATTGCATTTTCATTATAAACTTTTAAAATAGTAGAACAAATTAACCCTTCACAAATGGTATTGGTATCATCCAATAACTCTTTACAAAATTTAAAAGTTAATTCACCCATACGTTTAACAGCTGCACCATCAACAAAATTTTCTATTTCAGTAAGTGTTGTGTTTTTTCCATTTTTTAATGATGTAGTTAATGATGGTGCTCCTTTAGGCTCTACACCAACAATTTTAGTTTTTGGACTTAATACTTTAAAAACATTTGAAACACCTGAAGCTAAGCCTCCACCTCCAACTGGGAGAAATAAATAATCAATAGGATTGGTAGTATCATTCAAAATTTCTAATCCTACTGTGCCTTGTCCTGCAATTACTTCTAAATCATCAAATGGATGTACAAAAGTTCTCTTATTTGTAGTACAAAACGTTATAGCAGCTTTTTGACTATCATCAAAACTATCACCAAAAAGTTGAATTTCTATAAATTTACCACCGAACATTTTAACCTGATCAATTTTTTGATGTGGTGTTGTAACAGGCATAAAAATAACACCTTTAACTTTTAATTTTTTACAAGCATAAGCTACTCCCTGTGCATGATTACCCGCACTTGCACACACAACACCATTTTTTAACTCACTTTTAGTTAACCCTTGAATTTTATTAAATGCACCTCTAATTTTATACGACCGAACTACCTGTAAATCTTCTCTTTTGAAGTAAATTGTTGCTTGGTATCGTTCAGAAAAATTCTTCATAAACACCAAAGGAGTATGTTCTATAACTCCTTTGATATTATGCTGAGCTTTGTATATTTGCTCTAATGAAATGCTATTTTTAGTAGTAATATTCATTAAATATTGTTAATCTATAGTAACTAATTTTTAGGTTTTGAATGTATTTTAAAAACCCTAAGATTCCTACCTTACTTCGACTACGCTCAGTAATCACGTAGGAATGACATTCTCTTTTAATTTAAACTATTTTAATCATTGCTGTCATAGACTCACGCAAGTACTCTCCAATATCCTCAACAGGGTGATTTCTAATTGCCGCATTTACTTTAATTAGCTCTATATTATCAACACTATTTGAACCTTCATTAAATGATTTTCCAATAAAATTACTAGGTGTATTTTTTACATAATCAGCAATTAATGGCTTACAAGCATGGTCAAACAAGTAACATCCATACTCTGCAGTATCAGAAATTACCCTATTCATTTCAAATAATTTTTTACGTGCAATAGTATTTGCAATTAATGGTGTTTCATGCAATGATTCATAATAGGCAGATTCTTCAATAATTCCTGATTCAGTCATAGATTCAAAGGCTAATTCTACACCTGCTTTTACCATAGCAACCATTAATGTACCATTATCAAAATATTCTTGTTCTGAAATTTCAACAGTACTTGCTGGTGTTTTTTCAAAAGCAGTTTCACCTGTTTCGGCTCTCCAAGTTAATAAATTTACATCGTCATTTGCCCAATCTTCCATCATTGTTTTTGAAAAATGACCCGACATAATATCATCCATATGTTTTTGAAAAAGTGGACGCATAATTTCTTTTAAATCTTCTGAGACTTTAAATGCAGCTACTTTTGCAGGGTTGGATAATCTATCCATCATATTGGTAATTCCACCATGTTTTAAGGCTTCTGTTACTGTTTCCCATCCGTATTGAACTAATTTAGAAGCATAACCTGCCTCTACACCTTCCTCTATCATTTTATCGAAACATAAAATAGAGCCTGTTTGTAACAATCCACAAAGAATTGTTTGCTCTCCCATTAAATCTGATTTCACTTCCGCAACAAATGAAGATTCCAAAACTCCTGCGGTATGTCCACCTGTTGCAACAGCATATGCTTTCGCATAATCCCAACCTTTACCTTCAGGGTCATTTTCAGGGTGTACAGCAATTAGTGTTGGGACACCAAATCCTCTTTTAAATTCTTCTCTTACTTCAGAGCCTGGTGACTTTGGCGCTACCATAATTACGGTAATATCTTTTCGTATTTGCATTCCTTCTTCCACAATATTAAAACCGTGAGAATAGGATAATGCAGCTCCTTTTTTCATTAAAGGCATTACTGCAGAAACTACTGAAGTATGTTGTTTATCTGGTGTTAAGTTGATTAATAAATCTGCTGAAGGAATCATTTCTTCATAGGTTCCTACTTTAAATTTATTTTCAGAAGCATTTAAAAAAGATTGTCTTTTTTCTGTAATTGCTGCTGACCTTAATGTATAGGAAACATCTAAACCAGAATCTCTCATATTTAAACCTTGGTTTAAGCCTTGAGCTCCACAACCAACAATTACAATTTTTTTACCTTTTAAAGCTTCAACACCTTCTTTAAATTCAGAAGAATCCATAAACCTACATTTTCCAAGTTGATCTAACTTATCTCTTAATGAAAGTGTATTAAAATAATTTGCCATTTTTATATTTTTTATTCTTTTAATTAATTTCTGCTAATAATTCTGAAATTGCCATTTTAGGTCGCGTAATTGCGATACGTCCTGAACGTACAAACTGTAATAAACCAAATGGTTTTAGCTTTTCATACATTCTATTAATATCTTCTTTTAACCCAGATGCTTCAATTACAAAATAACGCTCGGTTATTGCAATTATATGTGCTCTTCTAAATTTTAATTTATCCTGAATTTTTTCATCGTATAAATGTGTTGATGCAATTTTAAATAAAGCTGTTTCGTGATATATAATTTCTTCTTCTGTATGGTAAAAAGCTCTAATAACTTCAATTTGTTTTTCTAACTGACCCATAACTTTTCTAATCAACGTTTCAGGAACTTCTACCACAAAAGTAAACCTGTGTACATGTTCAATCTCAGATTTTGAAACTGTCATACTTTCAATATTGATATGACGTTTTAAAAATATTGCTGAAATACGATTTAATATTCCTATGTTATTTTCGGTATAAACCGAAACTGTAAAATTTTTATTTTCTTCCATAATTAACTTAATCTTATATCTGAAACACTTGCTCCTGTTGGTATCATTGGAAATACATTATCTTCTTGCTCAATAATAACTTCCATAAAATAGGAGTTTTTTGAAGCAATCATTGTTTTTATCGCCTCAGCTAAATCTTCACGTTTTGAGACTCTAACAGCCTCAATATCATATGCTTCTGCTAGTTTTACAAAATTTGGACTTATCATTTCGGTAGAAGCATAACGCTTGTCAAAAAATAATTCTTGCCATTGGCGAACCATTCCTAAATAACTATTATTTAATACTACAATTTTAACCGGTACTTTTGTTTGAAGAACAGTTCCCAGCTCATTACAAGTCATTTGGTAACCTCCATCACCAATAATAGCAACAACTTCACGATCTGGTGCTCCCATTTTAGCACCAATGGATGCTGGCAAAGCAAATCCCATAGTGCCTAAACCTCCTGAAGTTACACTACTTCGTGTTTTTATAAAATCGGCATAGCGACAAGCAAACATCTGGTGCTGACCTACATCTGAAACTATAATAGCATCACCTTTTGTTTCTCTATTAATTCCATTCAAAACTTCTCCCATTGTCAATCCTACTTTTGTTGGGTTTAACTGGTCGTTAATTACAGCTTTGCATTCAATTTCATATAATTTATGAAATTCCTGCATCCATTCTTTATGCTCATTTTTATTAACATATTTCATGACTTCAACCAAAGATTCTTTCACGTCGGCTATTACTGCAATGTCTGTTTTTACATTTTTATCAATTTCAGCAGGGTCAATATCAAAGTGTATTACTTTAGCTTGTTTTGCATAGGTTTCCAAATTTCCTGTAACACGATCATCAAAACGCATTCCTATTGCAATTAACACATCACATTGATTTGTTAATACATTTGGTGCATAGTTTCCATGCATACCAACCATCCCCACATTTAAAGGGTGTTTGGTTGCCAATGCCGAAAGACCTAAAGCTGTTGATGCTGATGGAATATCTGTTTTTTCAATGAAGTTTTTAAACTCTTCTTCTGCACCTCCAATAATAACACCTTGTCCCCAAACAATAAATGGTTTTTTGGCATTATTTATTAGCTCTGCAGCTTCTTTAACTTTATCAATATTTAGTTTTGGTACAGCTTTATAACTTCTAATTTTTTCGCATTTTTTATAGCTAAAGTCAAATTCCTCAAATTGTGCATCTTTGGTAATATCAATTAAAACAGGCCCTGGACGACCAGATTTAGCAATGTAAAATGCTTTTGCAATTACTTCTGGTATTTCGCTAGCATTTGTTATTTGGTAATTCCATTTAGTTACCGGTGTAGAAATACCTACAATATCTGTTTCTTGAAATGCGTCAGAGCCTAATAAATGTGACCCTACCTGACCCGTAATACAAACCAATGGTGTAGAATCTATTTGTGCATCGGCTATTCCTGTTACTAAATTTGTTGCTCCTGGTCCTGAAGTTGCAAATACAATTCCTGGTTTTCCCGTTACACGTGCAAAACCTTGCGCCGCATGAACTGCTCCTTGCTCATGACGAGTTAATACATGGTGTAATTTATCTTTATATTTGTAAATCTCGTCATATACGGGCATAATAGCACCTCCCGGGTAACCATACGCTAAATCTACGCCTTCTTCTAACAAACATTTTATTACCGCTTCCGCACCACTTATTTTTACTTTTTTCTCGATGTTTTCTTCTCGAACCTCTTTTTTTAATGTTTCCATACGTTTAAAATTTATCCGTTACACAACCTTCAGAAGCCGAGGAAACGGTTTTAGCATATTTATATAATATTCCTTTTTTATGTTTTAATTCCGGTGCTTTCCAATTAGACTTTCTTTCTGCCAATTCCTCATCCGTTAATTTTACAT
>JAMOMG010000087.1 GCA_027068695.1 Flavobacteriaceae bacterium | reverse complement strand
GGCTTACGCAAATATATGCCTGTAACTCATATTACATTTTTAATTGCAGCACTATCAATTTCAGGAGTCCCATTTTTTGCAGGATTCTTTAGTAAAGATGAAATTTTAGCTGCAGCTTACGAGCACAATATGCTTATTTATATTAGTAGCGTTTTTGTTGCCGGATTAACTGCCTTTTATATGTTTAGATTGTATTTTGGAATTTTTTGGGGAAAAGAAAAACAATACGAACACACACCTCATGAGTCTCCAATGTCTATGAAAATACCTTTGTTTTTCTTAGCCTTTATGAGTATTGCTGCCGGGTACATCCATTTTAGTGATTATATTACTGCAGATCGTAAACCTTTTTCAGCTCACTTAAATTACTCTTTAGCCGCAATTGCAACAACAGTTGGACTAATAGGTATTTTACTTGCTTATATTTTCTACAAAAAAGAAAATAATTTGGCTGATAAATTTTCGCATGCTTTTGGAGCTTTTTACAAATGGACGTATCACAAATTTTATTTTGATGAAATCTATTTGTTTGTAACTAAGAAAATAATATTTGGTATTGTAGCATCAACTGTTGCTTGGTTTGATAAATATATTGTTGATTCTTCAATGGTAGGTATTGGAAATGTAACTGTATCTTTTTCAAATAAAATAAAAGGAATGCAATCTGGGAAGTTTCAAGATTATGCGATGGCTTTTGTTGGAGGAGGAGTTGTTCTCGCAATGGTTGTTTTTTATATATGGATAAATTAATTTAATGTAATGGATATTTTATCACTTTTTGTAATAGTACCTGTTTTAACTGTTTTAATATTAGCTTTTACTAAAAATTTAAAGCAAGCAAGAATAGTATCACTAATAGGAATGGCAATTCAATTTGCTATGTCAATAAATTTAATCTTTGCTTATGTAAAAGAGCGAGCTGTAAATAGTGACATTATGGTTTTTGCCAAAGATGTTGTTTGGTTTGAAAGCTTAAACATTCATTACAGTATTGGAGTTGATGCAATTTCAGTAGTTATGATTGCTTTAACATCAATTATCGTTTTAGCTGGTGTATTTATTTCCTGGAAAATAGATGATTTACCTAAAGAATTCTTTATTTCTCTGATTGTTTTATCATCAGGAGTTTTTGGATTCTTTATTTCAACTGACTTATTCACACTGTTTGTTTTCTATGAAATTGCTGTAATTCCAATGTATCTATTAATTGGTATTTGGGGTTCTGGTCCGAAAGAGAATTCTGCAATGAAATTAACCTTAATGTTAATGGGTGCTTCAGCTGTATTATCAGTTGGTATCTTCGGAATATATTTTAATTCTAATGCTGATGGTGGAGCATTAACATTTAATATTTTAGAAATTGCAAAAGTTAATATTCCTCTCGCTGCTCAAAATACATTCTTCCCTCTAGTATTTGTTGGCTTTGCTGTAATTGGAGCTTTGTTTCCTTTTCATACTTGGTCACCATCAGGTCATGCTTCAGCACCAACAGCAGTATCTATGTTACACGCGGGAGTACTTATGAAATTGGGAGGTTATGGTGTATTTAGAATTGCAATGTATTTATTACCACTAGGAGCTTTAAGTTGGTCTAATTTCTTTTTAGTATTATCTGCTACTGGTGTTATTTATGGAGCTTTTGGAGCTATTATGCAAAAAGATTTAAAATATGTGAATGCTTACGCTTCTGTTAGCCACTTAGGACTTGTTTTATTTGCTCTACTAATGTTAAATAAAACTGCTTGGAATGGAGCTATTATTCAATCTTTATCTCACGGATTATTAACAGCATTATTCTTTGCATTGATTGGAATGGTATATGGAAGAACACATACACGTGAAATATCTAAATTAAGTGGTTTAATGAAAATTTTACCTTTTATAGGAGCCATTTATGTAATTACCGGTTTAGCTTATTTAGGATTACCTGGTTTTAGTGGTTTTGTAGCTGAAATGAATATTTTTGTTGGTGCTTTTGAGCATCCTGATATGTTTCATAGAATTCTAACAATAATTGTAGTTTCATCTATTGTTGTTACAGCTGTTTATATTTTAAGAATGGTCGGTAAAATTATGATGGGACCTATTACAAATGATGAATATAGAAAATTACCGAAAGCAACCTGGTATGAAAAAGTAGGGTTGGTATTACTACTAATTCCTGTTGTTATTATTGGTGTAATGCCTCTTGGATTAAGTGAAATGATTAAAGCAAGTATTCAACCGTTTTTAGAACGGTTACTCTAAAAAATTAAGAAATATGAACTGGGAAAGTTTACTATTAATGCGTTCAGAAATAGGGTTATTGGCAATTATATTATTGTTAGTAATTTTCGAAATATTTTCTAATAAAAAACAAAAGGCAGGTATAATTCCGTTTGCACTTATTTTATTGGCAATTAATACCGTGATAGGTTTTTTACCTTTAAATACTGGTGAAATATTTGGAGGAATGTTTAGAACAAATGACTTATTACATTTATTTAAAACAACACTTAGTATAGGTGTTTTAATTTTGTTGTTACAATCTGCTGATTGGTTGAAGGAAAAGGTAATTGCTGAAAACAAGTCAACAGAATTTTTAATCCTTATTTTATCATCCTTATTAGGAACCTATTATATGATTTCTGCTGGTGATTTTTTAATGTTTTATATAGGTCTTGAATTAGCAACACTTCCTGTTGCCGCTTTGGTAGCTTATGAAACCTTTAAAAGAAAATCTGCTGAAGCAGGTGTGAAATATATTTTATCTTCAGCTTTAGCTTCTGGCTCAACAATATTTGGAATTTCATTGTTATATGCTACTACGGGTACTATCTATTTTGATGCTATGGCTGAAATCTTAACAATATCAAACCTTTCCATTTTAGGATTTATATTTTTCTTTTCTGGTTTGGCATTTAAAATTTCATTGGCTCCATTTCATTTTTGGACTGCTGATGTTTACGAAGGAGCACCTATAAATGTCGCTTCTTATTTATCTGTTATTTCAAAAGGTGCTGCTGTAGTTATTTTAATGATTGTTTTATTTACTGTTTTTAAACCTTTAATTCCTATTTGGAGTAAAATTATATACATCATTGCAATAGCCACTATGTTTGTTGGAAACCTTTTTGCTTTAAGGCAACAAAATATGAAACGTTTTTTAGCCTATTCTTCAATTGCACAAGCAGG
>JAMOMG010000086.1 GCA_027068695.1 Flavobacteriaceae bacterium | reverse complement strand
CGCTGGTCTCATAAGCCGGAGGTCGTGAGTTCAAGTCTCACTCTTGTCACCAATTTAAAAAAATTCCAAGTTTAAGCTTATTTCCTATGTTTCAATACTTTTTTATCTTTTATTAATCCATTTTGTAACACTTTCTAAGCACATTTTTGTATCTTTTTAGAGTGTTTAGCTATGTGGAATGGAGATTTTTTGGCACAGATTTGACTCTGTTATTATTTTCTTCTAGTATTTTGTCGTATGGATACTATAAACTGATAAACTAAATAACCTTGAACTAGATTTAGCATAAATATGCTAAATGTTTTTCCTGTATCTTTAAATAATGATGAAAAGTTCAAAAAGCTTACAAGTTCAGAGCCATTTGCATTTTGGCAACAATTAAAATAACTAATAAGTAAAAAAATAGTAGAAAGTCCTAAAATTAGATTTAACTTTATATATTTTTTGATAATTGGAAGTACTAAAACTAAACTCATTAAGCTCATAAGTAGTATTGCAATAAAATTAGGTTTGTCATGTAAGATAATAATTTTGTTCTTTAAATCATAATAAGTTATAGTAATAAAGTCTAATGATGTAGGTAATTTGTCGCACATAATGATAGCAAATAAGATTGTAAAGAAGACTATCCATAAAAGGGCACGAAACCAATCTTGTGAATGATTTGAGCTTAAATAATGAAGCTTAAAAATTATATTATCTTTCCAACTTTTTTTCTCTTTAGATCTTGCTCTCATCTCTGTAGCATAAAATTTATTTGCTTCTATTATATTACCTCTAGAATCATATGAATGTTTAATTTGATTACAACTTTCTGCATCGAGTGAATCAAGGTTTGTATTTTCCCATCGTACATTTAAAAAATGACAACTATTCAATTGTGAGTTTGAGATAAATGTGTTGGATTGCTTTTGAAATTGTATATTATTTATGATTGCATTATTAAGAATACAGTTAGTAATGGATAATTGCTTTAGATTCAAATTTGAAATATTTAGATTATTTGTACCTATCAAGCTTAAAGAATCAAGTTCCAAGTTGTTACTTACAATATCACTAATTGTAATTTTAGAATTTCCTATAAGTTCAATATGTTTTAGTATTACAGAATCATTATTATTAAAAGCATCACACGTATTTTGAAAATAACTACCCCTAATAGATATATTACCATTTAATTTTATTCCATTAATTTCTAAATAGTCAAAGTATGCAAAGTGTAGATTTGCATACTTATCTATATTTGTTTTTTCTATAATAAAGTTGTTAATACATAAATCTTCAAATTCTATGGAGATAATTTTAGAATCTTTGATATTAATTTTATTATGAGAAGTATTATTAGTTGGTAATATTTTTTCAAGTAAAGAATCTATGAGTGTTAGTTCTTCCTCTTCCTCCTCTATATTAATAATATTAAAATGTTTAATCTTTGAATCTCTAATTGTGATACATGAATTATCAGTAATGTGTAAAAATAAACTTTCACTGGCAGTGATTGTTTTAAAATCAACTTTTATACTTCCACATAGTAATAGTTTTGTTGAGTAAAAATCACAAGATAAAAAATTTAATTTTTTATTAATATTTATTCCCAATTCTAACTCTTTTCCAAAGATACAAGAATTGAAATTTAAATTTTTTAAACATTTACAATTAATAAATTTTACACGATGGTTAAAGTCATATTTATAAAAATCCAAATCATCTAAAAATATACAATTATCAAATAAAATAGATAATTTAAATTTTGTACTATTTGAAACATTATTAAGGAAATTTCCTGATAAAATATCAACTGAATTTGAATCATCAAATAAATACTCTTCAAAAATAGGAAATACTATTTTAAAAAAGCTTATTGATTTTTTTGGTTGCTGATTTAGTTTATTTTGATATAAAGTTTTTCTAATTTCTTTCCAAAAAAGCTGTATTTTTTCTGGGTTCCATAATTTTTTCTTTTCATCTAGTGTATACCAGTTATTTTTTTCGTTTTTAGTACAGTGAAGAATACATTTATTTTCAGTTTCAAATATTAAATAATTGCAATTATTAACTGAACATGTTCGAGAATCCATTTCTTTACTACTCCAAAGTATTACAATTATTTAAATGTCAGTATATCATATATTAATATTTTGTTTAAAAATAATAATTAAAAACTAAAAAATTATTCCAAATTTGACCCATTTTTGACCCACCATCTCACAATTTTTTGTACAAACTATCAAGCTATAAGGGCTTGTCTAGAGTTGATAGCCAAATAATAAAGCCGGAGGTCGTGAGTTCAAGTCTCACTCTTGTCACCATAAAATCCCCAAATTTGAATCTACTTTACTTACTCTTCCAATAACTTTAATATATTTAACTTTTTATTTGACTGAAAAAGCTTTTGTGTACTGGCTCATGGGTCGGAGGTCTTTTGGCACAGATTTGTCCCTTTTATTTTATATTAATCAATTTTTTATCAAGTTAAAGATACTATATTAAAAATAACTTAAATATTTTAAAGAGTATAAATGATAACACAAGAACTCAAAAGCCAAGTAGATAAAATCTGGGAAACATTTTGGACGGGTGGTATCTCAAATCCCCTGACTGTAGTAGAACAGTTTACATTTTTAATCTTTATAAAAAGCCTCTCTACTGCACAGATAAAGATTGATAAACAAAAGAGATTAAATGCTGATATCAAAGATATATTTTCAAGTGATAGAGAGCATCTAAAATGGGAAAATATCTCAACTCTTTCGGCTGAAAAGATGTTTAAAATATTTCAAGAAGAGATGTTCCCTTTTATCAAAAACCTTTCTCCTGAACAGTCTGCATTTTCAACTTATATGAAAGATGCTTCTTTTTTGATACCTACCCCTAAACTTCTTCAAAAAGTGGTAGATATGGTCAGCAAACTGAACCTTGAAGATAAGGACATGAAAGGTGATTTGTATGAGTACTTACTGAGTAAACTTGCTACTGCTGGAACAAATGGACAGTTTAGAACACCAAGGCATATCATCAAAATGATGGTTGAGTTGATGTGTGAAAGTGCAGATATCACAAGTGAGTTTAAGATATATGATCCCGCATGTGGAACAGCAGGGTTTTTGATAAACTCTATAGAGTATCTCAAAGATAATAAAACTGAACTATTGAGTGAGTTAAGTGTCAGTGAGTTTGAAAATATTTTTTATGGAAATGACTTTGATATCTCCATGGCTCGTAT
>JAMOMG010000085.1 GCA_027068695.1 Flavobacteriaceae bacterium | reverse complement strand
CCATGAACCAGAACTCCATCGGCTAATTTTGAGCTTTTATGTTCATTTCCATTAGATGTTAAAATACGTTCAATACTATTCTCATCTAGTTTATTGTAACGATTAAAATAAGTAATAAGCATACTCAAGCGCTTCTCAAATTCATCTAAAATCTCAAATTCTCCGTAAGCTTTAAGTTCATTACCTCTCGCTACTATTTTTAATTTAGGAAAATATTTTTTTAAAATTTCTACATTCTCATTTTGAGTACCAAACATATCGTTTGGATTAATCTCTGTCAGTTCAATAATACGTTCGTTCAAATGATAATAGTGTTTAATGTTTAAATAAAAAATGTATGTTAAATAACCGAATATTTCATTAGATTTGCATAACAAATGTAATCAATATCAAATAACAAACTTTATATTTTCGTTAATAAGTTTTAAACATTTTATTAAGATTTTATAAGTTGTTAATTACAAAAAAATCGCTTTATTTTATATGTCAATAATTACTTTAACTACTGATTTTGGAACTAAAGACCATTTTGTAGGTGCAATAAAAGGAACAATCTACAGTGAATTACCCAATGCTAGAATTGTTGACATTTCACACCATGTTTCTCCTTTTAATATAACAGAGACAGCATATATTCTTAAAAATGCTTATAAAAGTTTTCCTGAGGGAAGTATTCATATTATAGGTGTAGATTCAGAATTGAATAGCGAAAATAAGCACATTGCATTAAAATTAGATAACCATTTTTTTATATGCCCAGATAATGGTGTTATTTCATTATTAGCTTCAGAAATACAACCTGAGAAAATAGTTGAAATAAATATTCATGACAGAGTTGAAACCAGTTTTCCTGTTTTAGATGTTTTTGTAAAAGTCGCTTGCCATATTGCACGTGGAGGAACGTTAGAAGTTATAGGGAAAGTTATTCCTAAATTTAAACAAATAATTGAATTACAACCCAGTGTCTCTGCCGATAACAAAACAATTTTAGGGAATATAATATATGTTGATAACTACGGAAATTCTATAAGTAATATTCATAAAAAAATATTTCAAGAGGTTGGTAAAGGAAGAAATTATGAAGTGATTGCCAATAGATATATTTTTAAAAAAATCTACACCAAATATAGTGATATTGTCGATTTCTCATTACCTAAAGAACAACGACAAAAAGACGGTACAAGAATGGCTATTTTTAATTCTGCAAATTATTTAGAAATTGCAATGTACAGAAGTAATTCTAATACTGTTGGTGGTGCATTTTCACTTTTAGGTTTAAATTACAGGGATGTATTAACCGTTAAATTTTTATAAAACTTTAATTTTAAAACTAATTTATGTTTAAAAGAATCGTTAAAATGAGTTTTGATACTGCAAAAATTGATTTATTCCTCGAAAATTTTAATAACAATAAAAACAAAATACAAAATTTTGAAGGCTGTCACTATTTGGAATTATTGAGAGACAAAAATAACCCCTCAATATTTTTCACCTATAGCTATTGGGAATCTGAAGCTCATTTAGAAGCTTATAAAAATTCTGAACTCTTTAAAACTGTTTGGGGAAAAACAAAAACACTATTCAACAACAAACCAGAAGCTTGGAGCGTTGATACTATTGAGATTTTACCTTAAATTTATTTTTAAAAATTAAACATCGTAAAGTATATTAACAACCAATGAAATCTATTTTAATAAAAGAACTAAATTCATTTTTTTCTTCACCTATTGCCTATTTGGTAATTGCCGTGTATTTATTAATAAATGGATTGTTTTTATGGGTTTTTGATGGTGATTTTAATATTTTACACGCGGGTTTTGCTGATTTAAATAATTACTTTTTTTTGGCACCTTGGATTTTTATTTTTCTAATTCCAGCAATTACAATGCGAAGTTTTTCTGACGAAATAAATGCAGGAACTCTAGAACTTTTAAAAACCAAACCTATTACAAACTGGCAACTAATTTTCGGAAAATATGTTGCCTCATTGATACTTGTAATTATTGCTATAATACCTACATTAACCTACATTTATAGTATTTATCAATTAGGAAACCCTGTAGGAAACATTGAATTTGGATCTACATTTGGTTCTTTTATTGGTTTACTTTTTTTAGCAAGTACATATACTTCAATAGGTATTTTTGCATCAACAATTTCTAAGAATCAAATTGTTTCCTTTATTATAGCCGTTTTTATTTCTTTCTTTTTTTATTATGGTTTTGAAGCCTTATCAAGTTATAATCTTTTTGGAAATTTAGATTATACAATTCAAAACTTTGGAATGAGTGCTCATTTTAATAGTATTAGCAAAGGGGTTATTGATACACGTGATTTAATTTATTTTGTTACAGTAACCTATTTCTTTTTATTACTAACTAAATTTAGAATACAACATGAGCAATAAATATTCTAAAATCGTAATCGCTTTTATCACTATACTCTTAATCAATTATGTAGGCTCTAAAGTATACAAACGAATAGATTTAACTAATGACCATCGGTATACATTATCTTCACCTTCAAAAGCAATAATTAAAAATATTGAAGACATCATAACTATAAAGGTGTACCTAAAAGGTAATTTTCCTGCTGAATTTAAACGGCTTCAAATTGAAACTAAGCAATTTTTAGAAGAATTAAACACTCAAAATAAAAAAATACATTTTAGATTTATTAATCCTACCAACATAACTCAGGAACTCATCAACAAAGGCTTAGAACCTAGCAGGTTACAAGTTCAGGAAAAAGGGAAATTATCTGAAATAATTATATTTCCTTGGGCCGTTGTTTCTTCAAAAAACAAGACAGAAAATGTACCCTTACTAAAAGATATTTTTTCAAACTCACAAGAAGAGCAGTTGGAAAGCTCTATTCAAAATTTAGAGTATGCCTTTATAAATGCCATTTATAAATTAGCGTCAAAGAAATCAAAAAAAATTGCCATTATTAAAGGAAATGGAGAGCTTAATGATATTTATATTGCTGATTTTTTACGAAAATTAAATGAATATTACTTTCTCGCTCCTTTTACTTTAGATTCTGTTGCAAAACAACCTCAAAAAACATTAAACCAAATTTCAACATTTGATTTAGCCATTATTGCCAAGCCTACTAAAAAATTTACTGAAGAAGAAAAATATACACTGGATCAGTTTATAATGAATGGAGGTAAAACACTATGGCTGATTGACAATGTTCAGGCAGAATTAGATAGTTTAATGA
>JAMOMG010000084.1 GCA_027068695.1 Flavobacteriaceae bacterium | reverse complement strand
CTAATAATACAAGAGCAGGTAGAGCTAAAAATAGAAGAGTTGAAGTAAAACTAGTTGACTAACAGTTTTTACATTTTCTTTTAATAAAAAAACCATTCATTTACGAATGGTTTTTTTATTTTTATAGTATATAAAAAAATTAGATGAAGTCATTTATTTCAAAGGTTGTTGATGCAATATTTAGTGAATATGAAAAATATGATAATTTAATATTTGTACTACCTAGCCAGCGCGCTTGTTTATTTTTAAAGGAAGAAATTTTAAAAAAAATAGCTACTTCATCATTTTTACCTAAAATTATAAGCATTGAAAATTATATTCAAGAAATTGGCAATATTAATTTAATTGATAATACTCAGCTACTTTTTGAATTTTACAGTATATATAAACAAAATATCCCAAAAGATAAGATAGAATCTTTTGATGTATTTTCACAGTGGGCAACTATAGCATTACATGATTTTAATGAAATTGATAGTTACTTGGTAAGCCCAAAAGAGTTTTTCACAAATTTAAGTGATATTAAAAAGTTAAATGAATGGTTTCAAGATAAAAAACCAACCAAGTTAGCTGTGAATTATCTTCAATTTTTTGAATATTTACAAATATTGTATCAGGATCTAAGTAAAAAACTTAAAGATAATAAATTTGGTTACCAAGGTTTAATTTACAGGGAAGCTAAAAATAATTTAGAATTCTACATCAATAAAAATAAAAACAACCACATTATTTTTGCCGGATTCAATGCGTTAAATAAAGCGGAAGAAATTATAATTCAGGAATTATTAAATAATAATATTGCTACAGTTTATTGGGATGCCAATGAGTCTATTTTAAATTCTTCAAATGAGGCAGGTGTATTTTTAAGAAAATATAAAAATGAATGGAGTTATTATAAAAATAACCCTTTCTTATGGGTTGAGAATGAAAAACAACCGAACAAAAATATAAATATAATAGGAGCCCCTAAAAATAACACTCAAATAAAATATGTAGGAGAATTAATATCTAAATTAAATGATTTTAACAATACAGCTTTTATACTGGCTGATGAAAATTTGTTAACACTGGCCTTAAATTCATTGCCAAATAATGTAAAAAATATCAATATTACTATGGGATATCCATTGAAAGATATTCCAATAGCAAACTTATTTGAAAAATTATTTAGATTACATTTAAATCAACAGAAGTTTAATAAAATAGAAGAACAGCAATTTTATTATAAAGATGTATTAGAGGTTTTAAATAATCCTTTTTTAAATAAGGTTCAAGGAAGTAACCTTCTTCAAAAAATTAGCACCCAAATTAAAAGTGAGAATAATATATTTTTAACAGTAACATTATTAAAAAAGTACATTTCTCGAAACGAAGTAGCTAAACTCACACACCTATTTTCTTTATTTAATTTTTCAAATGATATTAATAAAATAATTAAACAGTGTAGTGAATTAATACTTAATTTGAAGCAATATTCCGTAGGTGTCGAAAAAGAATATTTATATAGATTTTATACCGTTTTTCAGCAATTGGAAACATTAAATAAAACATATAATCATATAACAGACTTAAAAACGTTGGCATTATTTTACAATCAAATTTTGCAAAACGAAAAGCTTTTTTTCCAAGGAGAACCGCTTCAAGGATTGCAGTTAATGGGAATGCTAGAAACTAGAGCCCTCGATTTTGAAACGGTTATTATAACTTCTGTAAATGAAGGAATTTTACCAGCTGGGAAAAATGAATCTTCATTTATTCCATTTGATGCTAAAAAATATTTTGGCTTACCTACGTATCAAGAAAAAGATTCAATTTTTTCATACCATTTTCAGCGACTTCTTCAGAGAACTAATAATATATATTTAATTTATAATACAGAAACCGATGGTTATGGATCTGGTGAAAAAAGCAGGTTTTTAACTCAGTTAGAGATAAATAATCCAACAATTACAAAAACAATTATTAGTCCAAAAGTTCAATATATAGAGCTTCCTTTAATTCAAATTAAAAAAACAGCTGAAGTTCTAGAAAAACTAAAAAAAGTATTTACAAAAGGTATTTCTCCATCAGCTTTAGCTACTTATATTTATAACCCTATACGTTTTTATGAACAAAAAATATTAGCAATTAAAGAAGGTAATGAAGTTGAAGAAATTATAGAATCAAACACAATGGGTTCTGTAATTCATGGGGTGCTGGAAGCAATGTACAAGCCTTATATAGGTAAAATATTAATTGAAGACAATATTGTTGAAATGCAAAAAAAATGTAGCACATTGCTTCATAGGTATTTTGAAAAACTATACTCAAAAGGGAATATTATTTCTGGGAAAAACAAACTTATTTTTGAAATAAGTAAAAATTATATCAACCGATTTTTAAAACAAGAATTAGCACTTATAAATCAGAAAAAGCAACTAAAAATAATTGCTTTAGAAGAGAATTTAAGTACTGAAATAATAATTGATGGAATAGATTTCCCAATAAAGATAAACGGTTTTGTAGATAGAATTGATGAATTGGATGGGATAACTAGAATTATAGATTATAAAACGGGTAAGGTTGAAGCGAGAGAATTAAAATTATCTGATTTTAGTGTAATTACCGAAGATTATAAATATACCAAAGCTATGCAAGTTATGTTGTATTCATATTTGTATAGTTCAAAAGTAAATAAGTCCAACATTAAATTACAGAGTGGTATAATTTCATTTAAAAATTTAAGTTCAGGATTTTTAAAAGTAAATTTATCAGAAGAGCCAAGAGGGAAAAACTACGATATTACTGAAGAAAAGATACAAAATTTTATGAATGAAATTAAAAACCTTATTTATGAAATTTTAAATCCAGAAACACCTTTTACAGAGAATGCAGATTTACCTTTTAAAATAAAAAAATGAAAATAAATAAAAACACAATTGTAAAAAGTACTCACCATAAGAAACCCATAGTTACAGATACATTTTACGTTGAAAATAATAATAAAAAACCAATAGTTATTTTTTGTCATGGATATAAAGGGTATAAAGATTGGGGAGCATGGAATATTGTTGCAGAAACGTTTGCTAAAGCAAATTTATTTTTTGTAAAATTTAATTTTTCACATAATGGAGGAACAGTAAATAACCCAATAGATTTTCCAGATTTAAAGGCATTTGGAGAAAATAACTTAACAATAGAACTAAACGATTTAGAAGATATTATAAATTGGATAATAGGGAATACGGGTTTTAAAAATGAAATTG
>JAMOMG010000083.1 GCA_027068695.1 Flavobacteriaceae bacterium | reverse complement strand
AGGAAATCATATAAAACAGAAAAAGGGAGAACTGTTTATGGAGGAGGAGGTATTTTACCTGATATTGAAATAAAAAAAACAAAGACAAATGAAACCACAAAAATATTGTTGAATTCAAACGCATTTTTTAATTATGCAACTAATTATTTTTACAATCATCCTTCAATTGTAGAACCTTCAAAATTTAAGTTAACTGAGTCAGACTATTTGCTTTTAAAAATGTATTTAAGTAATCATCAAAGTGAGTTTGAAACGAAGACAGAAGCTGAATTTAAAAAAGCAAAAGAACAAGCAAATTCAGAAAAACTAGCTAAAAATTTAGCGAAAAGTTATCAGAATCTTATAGAAAAAATACATCTAGAAAAGTTAAGAGAATTAGACAAGAATAAAGAAGATATTTTAAACAAATTAACAACAGAAATAGTAAAACGTTACTATTACAATGAAGGGGTTTACAAACAAAAAGTAATATTTGATAAAACCATTTTACAAGCTCTTACTATTCTTAATAACAGTAAAAAATACAATTCTATATTAAAAAATTAAATTTATAGTTATTGAAATTAACAACAAACAGATAAATTGTATCTTTGCATACCAAAATTATACTATGTCACATTCAAAAATAAAAGGAAGAACAAGAGCTCAGGAATCATCAAATGCAATAGAGCGTTTGTACATTTCAATGCGCCATTTATTTAGTAGAGGTTTTTACAAACCTATGGGAATTTCAGGTGATGCACTACGAGAATCGTTATTATTACTTAGACCTGAAATATATGGGTCAATTGCGGAAGAAAAAGTTGAGTTAAGTGGTTTGGTATATGTTATTGAAAGACTTCCTGCAGGTATAGAAGAATGTCAATTTGTTAATTTAACTGCAGATGAAGGATATTCTAATTCACACTTCAAATCAATTGTTCCACCTAAAAGGAGAAGAAATTGCTTTAGGATTGATAAAGATCAAATGAATATTGAAGTAACTAGAGGAAGATCAGAAATTTATGATATTTTAACACACCTTACCTTTTTATTTATTGAGTCTCATAAAATAGCTTACAAAGTACTTATTAACGAAGGTAACGCAACCATTAGAGAATGGGAAAAGATTGAAGATGTTGTGTTAAATAACAAAAAATTATCAAGAGATGAAAGAGATGTTATGCTAGCACATATGGCTAATGTATTGGGTAGAACCTTTGAGGAGGTACAACGTGTTCATGCAGAATTAAGTGAAAAAAATAATCCCGATCGTTTTTTTCAAATTATATATTGGTTGGGTAATCTTGCAATTAATGAAAAAGTTCACAATTTAAAAAGAGCCATTACTTTTAGTCCAGTATTACGCGAAGGAATAGGGCATCATATTTACGGTGAAATATGGGCCAATAATATAAAAGATATTTTAAATCAAAAAAAACTATTAGAGCGTCCAATTCATATTATAAGCGCCAATATGCATAGTGTAATGAACTCTATTTACGCACCAATTGTATTGCCAAAACAAATTAAAGATAATAATACAATATCTCTTTTTGAGTTGTTAAGTAATGATGATAATGAAGATTTGAGAAAGCAAGTAATGGAATATGCAGCTAAAAATGGGCTAACCTATGTTAAAGATACTTCAGGAACAAACATAAATGTTCAAATTATTGATACTGAAAAAATAGATATTAGTAAAACTCAATATGTAATAAATAACAGCTTAGAAAGCAAAGAAAAACCAGTTTTAATTGTTATGGATTATGCTTTTGGTGAACAGGCTTATGAAACTATGGATGAGCTTTTAAAACCCTATTTATGTAATAAAAACAAGAAACATCATTTAAATGTTGAATCTGTATCTATTATGGGGAAAGCAGGTATTTTAGATGGAGAAAAGGGAGATATTATGATACCATCATCTCATATTTTTGAAGGAACCGCGGATAATTATCCATTTAAAAATCAATTAAAGAAGCAAATGTTTGAAGGTTTTGGACTTGGAGTTTATACAGGAACAATGGTTACTGTTTTAGGAACTTCACTTCAAAATAAAGATATTTTAAAATTCTTTCATGACTCTACCTGGAATGTTACTGGACTTGAAATGGAAGGTGCTCACTATCAAAAAGCAATACAGGCGGCATCTAAAATTAGAGGAAATATTTCTAAAAAAGTAAAAGTTAGGTATGCATATTACGCATCAGATAATCCTTTAAAAACAGGAAGTACTTTAGCATCAGGAGGTTTAGGCACCACAGGTGTATTGCCAACTTATGTAATAACTCAAAAAATATTAGAACAAATATTTTAGTAGTTTTAATTGAAAAAAAAGAGATACATATTTCCAAAAACAATTTTTGATATTATATTTTCAAGTTTAGTTATCGTTTTTATTTTAAGTTGGCTTATACCAATCGTAGCCTTATTCATTTTTTTAGAATCAAAAGAAAAAACTTTTTTTACTCAAAAAAGAGTTGGAAAAAATGGAAAAACCTTTAATATTTTAAAGTTCAAAAGTATGAAGGGAACTCCCCCAGAAAATGACCCATTATTATCTAAGGATGAAGAAGCTCGTATCACTAAATTTGGTAAATTTATACGCAAATATAGAATTGACGAATTCCCTCAATTTATAAATGTTTTAAAAGGTGAGATGAGTATTGTTGGGCCAAGGCCAGAACGACAAGTGTTTTTAGATGAAATAATTAAATATATCCCAAAATACAAGAAAATCCAGCAGCTAAAACCAGGAATTACATCACTTGGTCAAATAAAGTATGGTTATGCAGATAATTTAGATCAAATGTTAAAAAGAGCTAGGTATGATTTGGTTTATTTAGATAATTTATCTTTTATAACAGATATTAGAATAATTTTGAGTACCGTTATTATAGTAATTAAAGGAAAAGGAAGATAAATCAAATAATATTATGAATGTATTAATTTTAGGATCAGGAGGCAGAGAGCATGCCTTTGCATGGAAAATAGCACAAAGCAACCTGTTAAATAAATTGTTTATTGCTCCAGGAAATGCTGGAACCAATAAGTTGGGAGTTAATTTAGATATAAATCCAACCAATTTTGATGCTATAAAACAAGTAGTTTTAAAAAATGATATTAATTTGGTTGTTGTTGGCCCTGAAGATCCGTTGGTAAAAGGAATTCACAACTTTTTTTTGAATGATGCTAAATTAAAAAATATTACCATAATTGGCCCTCAAAAAGAAGCTGCTCAATTAGAAGGCAGTAAAGAGTTTGCTAAAAAATTTATG
>JAMOMG010000082.1 GCA_027068695.1 Flavobacteriaceae bacterium | reverse complement strand
CGTCCAGCACGTAATAATGCCTTATCTAAAACATCAGCGCGGTTGGTAGCAGCCAAAACAATTACATTTGTATCTGTACCAAAACCATCCATTTCAGTTAATAGTTGATTTAATGTATTTTCTCGTTCATCATTACCACCCGTAATATTATTTTTCCCACGTGATCTACCAACTGCATCAATTTCATCAATAAAAATAATTGAGGGTGCTTTTTGTTGTGCTTGTTTAAATAAATCACGAACTCTAGAAGCTCCAACACCTACAAACATTTCTACAAAATCTGATCCAGAAAGAGAGAAAAATGGAACATGAGCCTCCCCAGCAACAGCTTTAGCTAATAAAGTTTTACCTGTTCCTGGAGGACCAACTAATAATGCTCCTTTTGGAATTTTACCACCAAGTGCAGTATATTTATCGGGGCTTTTTAAAAAGTCTACAATTTCTTGAACTTCTTCTTTTGCACCTTCTAAACCTGCAACATCTTTAAATGAAGTTTTCACCTTTTGATCTTGATCAAATAATTTTGCTTTAGATTTACCAATACTAAAAATCTGACCACCTCCACCAGCTCCTCCACCTGACATTCTTTTCATAAAATAAATCCATAGACCAATTAAAAAGATAAAAGGTAAATACATAAAAATTTGATCTAAAAGGTTTGTTCTCTCAACATTAGAGGTGTCAAAATCAAGATTTTTAGCTTCTTTCTCAGCTTTTAATTCTTTTTCGAAATTTTGTAAATCTCCAAAATCATAAAAATATAAAGGAGAATTACTAGTATATAAGGAACCCTTATCTTTTTTGTATTTTTCTTTTTCTAATGCTTCTTTTTTGATATAAATATTTGCAATATCTCTATTGACAATCATTATTTTGTCTATATCATTGGCCTCAAGAATTGTTTTAAATTCATTTTGACTTAAATTTCTTGAAGACATGTTGCCATCATTAAAAAGCTGATAACCAATAAATAACACAAAAATAACGCCATATATCCAATAGAAATTAAATTTGGGTGTTTTTATGTTTTTATTATTTGATGTATTCTTTTTATTTGGATTCATATTTTTTATTTCAATAATTTTTTAAAAACTTTTTAGTTAGCTGAAGCTATTTCAGTTATTTTGGCATCACCCCAAAGACTTTCAATATCATAATAGTCGCGAATATGTTTTTGAAAAACATGTACCACAACGTTCACATAATCTATTAATATCCATTCGGCATTTCCTTCACCTTCAACATGCCAAGGTTTTTCTTTACTTAATTTGCCAACCTGTTTTTGAATAGCACTAGAAATTGCGTTTACATGTGTATTGGATGTTCCTGTACTTATAATAAAATAATCACAAACAGTGTTCTCAATTTCTCTCAAATCTAATAGTTGAATATCTAATCCTTTTACTTCATCTATAGCCTTTAATATTACTGCAATTAAGCCGTCTGCACTTACATTTTTTTTTGTCATTAATTTTTATTTAGATTGCTGCAAAGTTATTACTTTTTTATGATAAATTTGGTATTAAATAACTTTGTTAAA
>JAMOMG010000081.1 GCA_027068695.1 Flavobacteriaceae bacterium | reverse complement strand
GCTAAAAAATCTTTATATAAATTCACTATACAATTATAATAAGCCTACAATGTTTAAAGATAATAGAGGAAAGGTTTTTTTAGGAAAAATCATTGATATAAGTGAAAGTGGCAGACTTGTAGTTGAATTAGAAAATAAAAAAACTTGCAAATTCAACTTAAAAGAAATTAAATTTGCAAGTAGTTAAAAGTAAAATTATTATAAATTTTCTGCCTTTTCTGATAAAGTATCAATAAATTTTTGAAGTGGTTTTTTTACCATCATAGCCATCATAGGGTTAAAATCTCCCTCAAATAATAATTGAGTTTCACAACTATTATCAGTAATTTCAGCTATTAATGTTGTTAAAGTAAAATTTAACTTACTGCTTGCAGCTCCTAAAATAATTTTGTCAAATTCTTGTCTTTCTTTTACTACTAGTCTAATTTCAGGCATTCCCTTTAAACTAAAAATAAATGATTCACCATCTACTTCAAATTTTTCTATATTCTCGGGCATTAGTTGTCTGAAATTTTCCAAATTACTTAAAAATTCGAAGAATTCTTTTTGAGATTTGTTGATGGTTGATTTTTTGCTTTCTAAATTCATGTTTTTCTGTTTATTGTTTCCATTTACTTGGATTTTCTCTCCATTGTTGAAGTGTGTCTAATTCATTTTTTGAAATATAGTTACTATCAATCGATTGTTCTAATAAATGTTTGTAATCACTCAATGTATTTAATTTCACATTGGCTGCTTTGAAGTTGTTTGTAGCAACATCAAATCCATACGAAAAAATAGCAACCATTCCTTTTACATTAGCTCCTTCTTCTTTCAAAGCAGCAACTGCGTTGAGGCTACTTTTACCGGTGCTAATTAAATCTTCAACTACTACTACATTTTTATTTTTTTCCAAAAAGCCTTCAATCTGATTCTTTCTTCCATGTTTTTTTGCTTCTGGCCTAACATAAATAAAGGGTATATTTAATTGTTGGGCAACTAAAGCACCTATAGCTATAGCACCTGTAGCTACACCTGCAATTACATCGGGCCTTCCGTATTCATCTTCAATAATTTTGGCTAAATTTTCTCTTAAATAAGTTCTTATTTTAGGATAAGATAACGTAGTTCTATTATCACAATAAATAGGTGATTTCCATCCTGAAGCCCAAGTGAACGGATCTTTTGGCTGTAATTTAATAGCTTTTATTTGCAATAAAATTTCAGCTGTTTTTTTTGCAGTATCTTTGTTCATAACCATAATGCAAATGTATAAAGTTTTTGTGAATGACTGTCCAATAATTTTGACAGATAATAAGAAGATTTCAACAGGTTTTGAAAAAATAGACTTCAAAAGTGTTGCTGTTCTAAAAATTGTAGAAGATTTTTTTCAAAATAAACACAAGGGAATTTACTTGGTGTGTGATAATGTAGAAGAGTGTTGGGAACAATTTAAATTAAAATTTACAATTCAGGAGGCAGCGGGAGGTAAGGTTATAAATACAAATAATGATGTGCTTTTTATTTATAGGTTTCATAAATGGGATTTACCAAAAGGTAAATTGGAAAAAGGAGAGTCTATAGCGCAATGTGCTATTAGAGAGGTTAAAGAAGAGTGTGGTATTACAGATTTAAAAATTGAAAAAGAATTACAAACTACATATCATATTTTTGTTAGAGAAGGAAAGTTTATTTTAAAAATTACGTATTGGTTTTTAATGAATACCAATTTTAATGGGAAATTAAAACCACAGTTAGAGGAAGCCATAACTCAAGCGGTTTTTAAAAATAAAGTTGAAACAGAAAAAGCGCTACTTAATACATACGAGAATATAAAACTTTTGTTTAAAAAATGATTCTAAATTGTTAATATATAATAGATTTTCAGTCTGTTATGTGTAAATTAGCATCAATCACAATTATTCTATATCAATTCATATAATTACCCTATATTTGCCGCTTTTTGTAAATAAATATCTATGGCTAAATTTATTAGAAAGCGAGTTACCAATGTTAGAAATGATATATTTTCTGGGGTAACAGTAGCATTAGCACTGGTTCCTGAGGCGGTTGCTTTTGCCTTTGTAGCAGGGGTAGATCCATTAGTAGGTTTATATGCCGCATTTATGGTTGGTTTGATTACGGCTATTTTTGGTGGTAGACCTGGTATGATTTCAGGTGCCACAGGAGCTTTAGCTGTTGTAATGGTTACGCTTGTAGCAAAAGGTAATGCTATGGGAAATCCTGATGAAAATTTGGGACTGTACTATTTATTTGCTACTGTAATTTTAATGGGAATTATTCAAGTTTTAGCTGGTGTTTTGAAATTGGGGAAATTTGTTCGGTTAATACCACATCCTGTTATGATGGGGTTTGTAAATGGTTTGGCAATTGTTATTTTTATTTCTCAGTTAGGAATGTTCAAAAAAACGGTAGAAGGAAATAAAATCTGGCTACAAGGAAATCAATTATACATTATGGTTGGATTGGTCGCCTTGACTATGATTATTATGTGGGGTTTGCCAAAAATTAAACAGGCTCAAAAATTACCAGAAGCCTTAATAGCAATAATTGTAGTAAGTTCTATTGCAATTTTCGCAAATTTAGATGTTGCAACGGTTGGTTCATTTATTAAGGATGGAGGTGGAGAAGGATTAAAGGGTGGTTTGCCAACATTGCATTTAGAAACATTTTCTAAAATTCCATTTACTTGGGAATCTATTACATTTATTCTTCCTTATGCTTTAATTTTAGCTGCCATTGGTTTAATAGAATCTTTAATGACATTAAATTTAATTGATGATTTGACTGAAACTCGTGGTAATGGGAATAAGGAATGTGTAGCACAAGGTGGTGCAAATATTATTACAGGTTTATTTGGTGGAATGGGTGGTTGTGCCATGATTGGTCAGTCTATTATAAATATTAAAGGTGGAGGTAGAGGAAGACTATCAGGTATTGTAGCTGCATTAATGTTATTGTTTTTCATAGTGTTTGGATCATCATATATTGAACAAGTACCTATTGCAGCTTTGGTTGGAGTTATGTTTATGGTTGTTGTTGGAACTTTTGCTTGGAGTAGTTTTAGAATTATAAATAAAATCCCTAAAACAGATTTATTTGTGTTGATATTGGTTTCAGCATTAACAGTTATTTTTGATTTAGCAATAGCAGTCATTGCCGGGGTTATTGTAAGTGCATTGGTTTTTTCTTGGGAAAATGCAAAAAGAATTAGAGCACGTAAAACAATAAAAGATGATGGTACAAAGGTATATGAAATTTGGGGACCACTATTTTTTGGATCAATTGCTGCCTTTAATGAAAAATTTGATGTTAAAAATGATCCTGAGAGTGTTGAAATAGATTTTATTGAATCACGAATTAGTGATCATTCAGCGTTAGAAGCAGTTTCTAACATAGTTGAAAAATACCAATCAGTTGGAAAAACTATTTATTTAAAACATTTAAGTGAAGAGTGTAAACAGTTACTATATAAAAGCAATCCCAAATTTAAAGAGGTAATTATAAATGATATTGATGATCCAAGATATCACGTTGTAGAAAACCCTGAAGCATTTAATTAATAGGTGTGCTTAAAATAGTATAAAATGTTTGTATTCCATAAGCAATTTGCCCAATTTCAAGATTTTCATTAGGGCTATGTTGGTTATTATCTGGATTTACTAGGGGTACAATAAAAGCAGGGATTTTTAACTCGTTTATAAAAGGTGAAATAGGTACTGTTCCTCCCATAATTCTAATTTTAACAACATCTGTATTAAAAGTTGAACTTAAAATATTGTCAATCCATATACCATAAGGGTTATCTAAATCTGTTCTAAAAGGTTTCGTAACAGAACCTTCTTTAATAGTTATAATGTTTGCATAGTTTTTTCGTTCTTCTAGTGTAGGTTCTTTTGAAGTAATATAATAGCCTTGATTTTTAATATGTTTTTTTATTAAACTCTTTAAGGTATTTCCATCTGTTTCAGGAACCAGTCGTATATCAATTTCTGCAGTTGCTTTATCAGGTACAATAGTTCTCGATTTTTCTCCAACCCAACCTGATGAAATTCCTCGAACATTTAAAGATGGGTATTGTAAAGATTCTTGATAAAAATGACCAACAGTTTCGGGAGAATTTATCGCAAGTGCATTATGTAGCGTTGTAATATCATCTGGTACACTTTTGAGTATTTTCTCTGTAGTTTTATCTATTACAATACCATCATAATAGCCTTTGATAAGAACTTTTCCATTTTTATCTTTCATACTGCTTAAAAGATGAGCCATTTTAAAAACAGGGTTTGGGGCATAATTACCATAATGTCCACTATGTTGTGGTGTAATTGGCCCATAAGTGGTAAGTGTTAATGTTGTTATTCCTCTGCACCCAAACACCAATGTGGGTTTTTTTGAAGGATGTACAGGGCCATCATTAATAATTAAAAAATCAGCATTTAAAAGAGTGCGATTTTCGGCTACTGCTTTAGGTAATGGTTTGCTACTTTTTTCTTCTTCGCTATCTAAAATGACTTTTACATTAAAAGGAATTTCTTTATTATTTTTTTTGAGTAAATCAATAGCATTAAGTAACATAACAATAGGACCTTTATCATCTGATGTAGATCTTCCAAAAAGCCTCCAATTGTAATTGATGGTTTTATTTAACTCATCCCAATTTAATTCTTTCCATCCAGTTTTACGTTGCTCTTTTAAAACTATTGTATAAGGATTTTTTTGTTCCCATTTGGAAGCTTCTATAGATTGTCCGTCAAAATGCATATAAAATAATACTGTTGGCTTATTTTCTTGTATTGGCAATGAAGCAAAAAATAAGGGTAACCCTTCAGTTTTCAATACTTTAACGTTAAAACCTCTAGCTTTAAATTTGGTTGTAAGCCATACTATATTTTGTTGAATATCATTTTTATTTAAAGCGTCATTAGGAATTGATACAAAATCTTTAAGTTCTTCAATAGATTTTTTTATTTGGGTATTTAATTGAATACGTTCTTGAGCAAGACTAAAAAAAATATTTGAGATAAAGCAAATTAGAAAAAGTTTTTTCATTGTATAAATGTATAATTAGAAGCTGAAATTACAATATAATTTTAAAATAGTAAGAATGTTAAGTTGTATTTACATATTTTTCTTCAGAAAAGAAATCCATTCTTGTTTTGTATTTAAATTTTCAATTATAGAATCATCATTTACTTTTATAAATGAAATGTCTTTGGTAGGAAATTTTTTTAGTTGATAATCCAATCGAGCATCTTTATTTTTTAAATCAACCGTAAGTAATTGTTTCCAAAAAGTAGAATTTATTTTTATAGGATGTCCATTTTTGCCCTTAAAACTTGGAATAACAATTGTATTATTGGTTTCAACTATTTTCTGCAATTCTTTAAAATTTAAAATAGGAATATCAATAGGATTTAAAAGGATACTATTGGATGGTTTAATTTCTTTTAAAACAGATTGTAATGTAGAAAATGAACCTAGCTCAGGGTGTTTGTTTATAACAATTCTTATAGCGAGTCCGTTAAAGTTGACAGGTTTTAATAGTGCATTCTTAAACCATGGAATTGCATTAAAATAATGTTGATAATGATATCCTAATCCTATAAAAACTTCAGAAATTATTGTTTTTGAAACTCTATGTAATTGTTCTAAAATCCAAAAAATGTGTTGGTATTTAAGCAAACCTTTGTCAACACCCATTCTTTCTGATTTCCCTCCTGCCAACAAAACAAAAACGGTATCATTTTCCATAGTACTTTTTCAATAATTCGGCGGCAATACTTATGGCAATTTCTTTTGGGGTATGACCACCAATATCTAATCCAACCGGACAGTGAACGGGAGAAATTCCGGCTTCAAAATTTAATTCTTTTTTTAATAAATTATTAAACTTATTCTTCTTTGTTTTACTTCCAATTAAGCCAATATAGTTGGTTTTAGAATGTAATGCTAAAGCAGTAATTTCAAAATCAAGTTTATGATCGTGAGTCATAATAACAACATAACAGTTTTCACCCCAATTTACTTTGTGTTTGTACAAATCAAAAGGAATATCAGAAAATGTGATGTTGTTATCAAGTTGAATATTATTTTTCCAGTTTTTACGAGTATCTAATAAAGTGATATTAAATGGAGTATCTTTTAAAATAGCGCATAACTCAATGCCAATATGTCCGGCACCAAATAAAAATAATTCAGGAGTTTGGTTCATAGGTTCAATAATTAATTCAACTTTACCACCACAGCATTGTTCAAATTCAGGTCCTAAAGTATATGAAAATTCTTTTGTTTTATTTTCGTTAATTGCAACCACAGCCTCATCAATAATTTGAAACTCTAACTTCCCTCCACCAATTGTCCCAAAAATTTCCTTTTGTTTGGTAACAATCATTTTTGATGATATTTTGCAAGGGGCAGAGCCAAGAACTTTGGTAATTGTTACCAATGCTACAGGTTGTTTTTTCTGTTTAAACTCGTATAGTAATTCTATCCAATTATTCATAAGAATACTAAACTAATCCGTAATCAGATAACGGTAAATTATGGTATCTTTTTCTTGTTGCCTTGAAAATAGCATTTACTATTGCTGGTGCAATTACGGGTACGCCAGGTTCTCCAACACCAGTTGGTTTTTCTGAGCTTTCAACAATCTCAACATGAACTTTCGGAATTTCATGCATTCGTATCATTTTGTAATTATCGTAGTTACTTTGTTCAATAGCACCATCTTTAGCTGTAATTTTACCATAAAAGGCTAATGACATTCCAAAAATTGCTGATCCTTCCATTTGCGCTTTTACAGTATCTTTATTAATAACAGTACCACAGTCAATAGCAGTAAAAACATTGTGTACTTTTACTTTTTTATCAATTACTGATACTTCAACTATAGAAGCTACATAGCTATAAAAACTATAATGTACTGCTAATCCATATGCGTGATTTTCAGGAAGCTGTTTCCCCCATTCAGCATTTTTGGCCGCAATTTTTAATACATTTTTAAGTCGTGCTGTATTGTATTTTATTTCATTTTGGGTGTCTTCAACCCTATCCTTTCCAATTAAATTTAATCTAAATTCTAAAGGGTCTTTGTTTGCTGCGGAAGCTAATTCATCAGCAAAAACATTTTCTGAAAATCCGTGAGGGATATTAATAACGGAGCGCAACCATCCAATTCTAACCATAGCTGGAGCTTTGCCTACTTCAATTTTCATATTTTTAATATCAAACGGAACATTGGAAGCGCTTGCAATTTCAAATCCAGCAGCATAATCTACGCCAGGTGAAAATGTTGATACAATTGAAGGCAATGCAAACCGATGCAACCAGCCTGTTACATTTCCATTTTTATCTAACGAAGCTTTTAAGTATTGGGCGCTCACGGTATGGTAATAATCATGTTTTATATCATCTTCACGTGTCCAAACTACTTGAACAGGAGCATTTAATTCTTTGGAAAGCATCACAGCTTCAACAACATAATCAGGTTTTGATTTTCGTCCAAAACCACCACCTAAAAAAGTCACATTGATAGTTACTTTTTCTTCAGAAGTTTTTAAATAATCTACCACTTCCTTTCTGGTTGTTTGTGGAGCCTGTGTTGGAGCCCAAACTTCACAACTATCACCCTGTACCCAAGCTACTGCATTTGGAACTTCCATTGGTGCGTGTGACAAGTGTGGTAATTGGAAAGTGCTTTCAACAATTTTAGAAGCATTTTTAAAGGCTTTATTAATATTACCAACATCTTTAGCAACTTTACCTTGTTTATGAACATTGGCTGTAATTTCAGCCATATATGTTTTAGAATTGTAACTTTTGTTGTCACCAAAATCCCATTCAATTTTTAAGGCTTCTTTTCCTTTAAAAGCTGCCCAAGTGTTAGAAGCAATTACGGCAACACCTCCCAATGCTCCAAATGGTTTTTCAACTCTGGGAATTTCAATAACAGCTTCAACACCAGCTATTTTTAACGCTTCAGATTTGTCGAAAGATTTTACTGTGCCAAAAGTAACTGGACAGCGGGCAATTGCTACAAATTTCATATTTGGTAAACGTTTATCTAAGCCAAAAATGACTTTTCCTTTAACATAGTCTTCGGCATCAATACTTCTTAGTTTTTTTCCGATGTATTTAAAATCTTTTGGTGATTTTAAAACGTACTCTTTAGGGATTTCTAAAGTTTTAGCTATTTCTACTAAATCACCAAATCCTATTTTTTTTCCACTTGAATGAGTCACAAAATGATTTTTAGCAGTACATTCACTTTCTGAAACTTGCCATTTTTTTGCTGCAGCAGAAATTAACATTGCTTTAGCCATAGCGCCCATTTTTCGCATAGTTTCATACAGGTAACGAACACTGCGAGAACCATCGGTATTTTGATCGCCGTATTTAGCATCACCAGTGGCTTGTTTTACGATAACTTTATTCCAATCAGCTTCCATTTCATCAGCAATAATTGAGGTTAATGAAGTGCGTACACCATTTCCCATTTCTGAACGTGAAGCAATTAAAACTAAGCTTCCATCAGAATTTAATTGAACAAACAAATTTGGATTGAAGTCTACTAAGTTTTTTGTAATTTCTTTATCTGAAAATACAGAAGTGTTACAAGCTAATATTAATCCACCTGAAGCTAAACCAATGCTTTTTACAAAAGTTCTACGACTTATATTTTTTATAGTACTCATGAGTGCTGGTTTTTAAGTTCAACAGTTTTGTGAATTGCTTTTTTGATACGTTGATAGGTTCCGCATCGGCAAATATTACCAATCATTGCCTCTTCAATATCTTTATCGGTAGGATTTTCATTTTTATCTAATAAAGCAGTCGCAGCAATTAATTGTCCGGGTTGGCAAAACCCACATTGAGGAACGTTTAATGTTACCCAAGATTCTTGAAGCAATTGTAAATTTTTAGAAGCTCCCTCGATGGTTAAGATATTTTTCCCAACAGCAGCAGAAACAGGTATTACACACGATTGCACAGGAGAGTTATCTAACATAACTTTACAAGACCCACATAGGCCTTTTCCACAGCCATATTTTGTACCTGTAAGTCCAATAATGTCTCTAATTGCCCAAAGTAAAGGCATGTCTGGAGCCACATCAATAGTGTGTTTTTCTCCATTAATTCGAAGTGTAACCATGTTATAGTAGATTAGTTGTTAAATAGTGAAACAATTTAAGAATTATTTTATAAATGTGTTTTTTGAATTTATGTTTAACAGAAATTTAACTGAAATCAAGTTAAAAAATAAAAATGTCAATTTTTACTGCTATATAAATGAGTTTGCTTCTTTTACTTCACCAGCAAGCATATTATTAATATGAATTGTTCCAATTCTAACCCTAACTAAACGTAGGGTTGGATACCCAACAACAGCAGTCATTTTTCGTACTTGCCTAAATTTCCCTTCTCGAAGTGTAATTGAAATCCAACTTGTAGGTCCATGTCGTTCATCTCTAATCTTTTTTGTCCTTTTGGGAAGTTTTGGAGGTTGTGTAAGTTTGAAAACTAAACAAGGTTTTGTAGTGTATTTGCCAGTTTCTGTACTAATTTCTAAACCATTTTTTAGTTTTTGAATGGCTTCTTGGGTAACTTCTCCATCTACCTGTGCAAAGTATTCTTTTTCAATTTTAGAACTTCTAATATATTCACTCATTTTCCCATCAGTGGTTAGCAGTAATAAGCCTTCAGAGTGTTCATCTAAACGTCCAATTGCCATTGTATTTTTAGGGAAACTATACAATTCACCCAATAATTTTTTGTTTGCTCTTTTGGTTTGGTTATTTGTAAACTGACTTAAATAACCATACGGTTTGAAGATAATAAAATGTTGATGTTTATTGTTTATATGCCTCATTTAAAATAGTATAAACTAGTTCTTTAGAAAGGGTTTTTCCTGTAGCTTTTTTCCGAATTTTATCAAAAGAAAAAATAAAATCACATCCATTTTTGTAATTACTACAACCATAGGCTGTTTTACCTTTTAGTATCGTTCCTTTTTTACATTTAGGACATATTAAAGTATCAGATATTTGCTTTTTTGTAGGCTTCTTTTCTTCTAATTTTAAGTTGAAATCTTCATCAAAACGAATCAATCCTTCAGTTGTATCCATTTCAGTTTTAAAACCTTTTAAATTTACAGTACATCCTTTTTTGAGCAATCTTATATATTGATTTTCAGATATTTTTTTATCAAAAAAACGATAAGGAAGCCTAAAGGTACAGCCATTTTTAAAGTTGCTACATCCATAAGCTGTGTTACCTTTTATGATGGTACCTTTGTTACATTTTGGACATTTAAAAGCTATAATATCAGTGGGTTTTTTTAGTGTCTTTTTTAGGGTTTTTGTTGAAGTAGATTTACTGGTAGTGTTGTAAGAAATATTGGCTTTCAATTTTTCTGAACGTACTTCGTATACCAAGTCATCTACCATTTTTTTCATGTTCTTGATAAAAGTTCCTGCGTTGAAAGTTCCTTTTTCAATTTCTTTCAGCCTTTTTTCCCATCTTCCTGTTAATTCAGCCGATTTTAATAATTCATTTTGGATAATTTCAATTAATTGAATTCCTGTTAATGTTGGTAATAATTGTTTCTTTTTTCGTTCAATATAATTTCGTTTAAACAATGTTTCAATAATATTGGCTCGGGTAGAAGGACGTCCAATTCCATTTTCTTTCATCAATTCTCGTAAAGCTTCATCATCAATATGTTTTCCTGCAGTTTCCATTGCTCTCAAAAGTGTTGCTTCTGAAAATTGATTTGGAGGCTTTGTTTGCTTTTCTAAAAATGAAGGTTCGTGAACTCCTTTTTCACCTTCAATAAATGTTGGTAAATTTTTTGTTGAGGTTTTCTCTTTGGTTCTTGAATTGAGTGAAGCAGAAGTTTCTGTACTGTGCTGAGAATTAGTATCAAATATTATTCTCCATCCTTTTTCTATAATTTCTTTTCCAGTAGTTTTAAAGTGAATATCAGCAGCTTTACCAATTACGGTAGTATTTGAAATTTTACAATCATCGTAAAATACAGCTATAAAACGTTTGGTAATAATATTATAAACCTGTTGTTGATTGTATTGTAAGTTAATTTGAATTCCTGTTGGAATGATAGCGTGATGATCAGTTACTTTTTTATCATTAAATACTTTAACGGATTTTCTTATTTTCTTACCTAATAAGGGTTGAACTAAAGTGTTATAATTTGTTAGGTTTTTTAGAATACTTTTAACTTTTGGGTATACATCATTTGGTAAAAAGGTGGTGTCAACTCTTGGATATGTAACAACTTTCTGCTCGTACAATTTCTGAACTATTTTTAAGGTTTCATCAGCTGAAAAACCAAATTTATTATTGCAATAAACTTGTAAACCTGTTAAATCAAATAATTTTGGAGCATATTCTTTTCCGGCTTTTTTGGTAATAGATACTATTTCAAAATTACTTTCTTTTACTTTATTGGCTAAAATTTCACCATCTTCTTTTTTTAAAAAACGCCCTTCTTCATAATTAAATAGTATTTCTCTGTATAATGTTTGTAATTCCCAATAAGGTTGAGGTGTAAAATTTTGAATTTCTTTAAATCGGTTAACTACCATTGCCAATGTAGGAGTTTGAACTCTTCCAACAGACAATACTTGTTTGTAGCCACCATATTTTAGCGTGTATAATCTAGTTGCATTTATGCCTAAAAGCCAGTCTCCAATAGCTCTAGAAAATCCGGCGTAGTATAAATTATCATAATTTTCTGAAGGCTTCAAATTTTGAAAACCTTCTTTAATTGCTTCTGTGGTAAGTGAAGAAATCCATAAACGTTTAACTTTACCTTTATAGCCAGCTTCATTAATAACCCAACGCTGAATTAATTCACCTTCCTGACCAGCATCACCGCAGTTTATTATAATATCGGCTTTTTCAAATAGGCTTTTTACAATTTTAAATTGTTTTTGAATTCCTTGATTATCAGAAACTTTGGTTTGGAATTTCTCTGGAAGCATTGGTAAATTATTTAAATTCCAACTTTTCCAATGTGGTTTGTAATCATTAGGCTCGAATAAGGTGCATAAATGCCCGAAAGTGTATGTTACAGCATAACCGTTTCCTTCAAAATAACCATCTCGTTTAGTAGAAGCTCCTAATACAGTGGCAATTTCACGAGCGACACTAGGTTTTTCAGCAATACATACCTTCATTTATAATTCAATTTGAAGTTTGCAAAATACAGAATTTAGATTGAAATAAAGTAGGTATTACAGTTGAAGTTTATACAAATTTTATATTATTAGTCTAGAAATAGTTTAATTAAATAAATGTAAAAGCTTCTCACTGTAAATTAATTGATATATTTAGCAAATGTAATTTATAAATCCATGCTGGATTTTAACAATAATTAATATTAATGAAATTATTTACAATACAGGAAATCAACGAAATTTTAAAGGGTGAAATTATTGGAGCTACCAATCAAAAAATAAGTGGCCCCGAAGAATTACAAAAAGCAAGTGCAAATCAAATTAGTTTTATAGGAAGTAAAAAATACATTCATTTATGGGAAACTTCAAATGCTTCTGTCGCAATTATTAATGAGGATTTAATTGTTGAACCTGAAGAAAATAGAGCGTTGATTAAGGTGAAAAATGCCGATTTAGCAATGGCGAAAATATTGGAATTATTTAATCCTAGTCCACCTCATTTTGATAATGAAATACATGAAACAGCGGTTATTCATAAATCGGCCGTTATAGGTAGTGGATGTAAAATAGGAGCAAACTGTTACGTGGGAAAAGATGTTATTTTGGGAGATGGAGCGATTTTGTATTCTAACGTTGCTATTTTTGATGAAACCAAGATAGGAAACCATACCGTTATCTGGTCAGGAACAGTAATTAGGGAACGTTGTGAAGTAGGAAACAATTGTATTTTTCATTGTAATGTTAGTATTGGAACAGACGGGTTTGGGTATAGACCAAGTGAAGATGGTAGGAAGTTGGTGAAAATTCCTCATATAGGTAATGTAATAATTGGTAATGAAGTTGAAATAGGTGCTAATTCTGCCGTAGATAGGGCAAAATTTAGTTCAACAATAATAGGTGATGGTTGTAAGATTGACAATTTAGTGCAAATTGCACATAATTGTACTTTAGGACGTTCTTGCATTATGGCAGGGAGTAGTGGTTTAGCAGGTTCTGTTACCTTGGGTGATGGCGTTATTAT
>JAMOMG010000080.1 GCA_027068695.1 Flavobacteriaceae bacterium | reverse complement strand
TTTAAATTAACACATATCTCAGATATACACAGCGGGAGTTTTGACAATGAATTAAAAATTAAACATGGAATTGATTTAATAAATAAACAAGAATCGGATGTTATTTTATTTACAGGAGATATTGTAAATAATAAAGCAGAAGAAATGAACCCTTGGATTAACGATTTTAAAAACTTAAAAGCAAAATACGGTAAATATTCGGTGTTAGGAAATCATGATTATGGTGAATATGTTAAATGGAAAAGCAGTGAGGAAAAAGAACAGAACTTTCAGGAAATTAAAAATATTCACCCAAAAATAGGATTTAATTTACTGTTAAATGACAGCATTTATTTGGAAAAGGAAAATGATAAAATAGCATTAATTGGAGTTGAAAATTGGGGAGTACGTTTTAAAAAAGCAGGAGATTTAGATTTAGCATCATCAAAAGTTAAAAAAGAGGATTTCAAAATACTATTAAGTCATGACCCTTCACATTGGAATACAGAAGTTAAAAACCATAAAAATAATTATCAGTTAACTTTAAGTGGTCATACGCATGGAATGCAATTTGGTATTGAGATTCCAGGTCTTAAATGGAGTCCAATACAATATGTATACAAACAATGGGCAGGTATATATAAAGAGTTTAATAGCTACATTAACGTAAATCGTGGTTTTGGGTTTTTAGCATTTCCAGGGCGGGTTGGTATTTGGCCTGAAATAACTGTAATTACACTGAAAAAGAAGTAAATACTCCTTTTTTAAATTAAAATGCTACATTTGTATATAGAAATTATTGTTTTTTGAGTTTTTTATTCAAAAAAATATAAAAGATTATGACAAAATTTGGAGAATTAATAGGTTCAAATATCCCTGTTTTAATTGATTTTTATGCAGAGTGGGAAGAAGGTGATTCTAATAATCTGCATGGATTTTTGCGTGATGTTGCTGCAGCGTTAGGAGACAAAGCTAAAGTAATAAAAATTGATATTGAAAAAAACGAAATACTTGCGAATACGCTTAGAATAAAAGGAAACCCTACGTTTATTATTTATAAAGATGGAGAAATGAAATGGCGTCAATCTGGAGAACAAGATGCCAATACATTAATAAGCTTGGTTCAACAATACATTTAATTAATACTTTTAAATGTAAAGCCTTTTTCAGTGTAGTATTCTAGTATTTTGGGCAGTACAAATTGTAAATTTTCAGATGCCTTATTACTGTCATGAAAAAGAATGATACTTCCGTTTTCTGTATTTCCAATTACATTTTCTAAGCATTTTTCTTTTGAAATAGAGGTGTCAAAGTCAGCACTTAAAACATCCCACATAATTATTTTATACCCCTGTTTTCTAATTTTTATGGATTGTAAATATTTAAGCCTTCCATAAGGAGGTCTATATAGTTTTAAAGATTGTTGCTTGCTTTTATTGATGGTTATTTCTGCTTTTTCAATATTATCAATATAAGCCTTTGCTTCTGTTTTAGAATCATTTAAATGATCATAGGTGTGGTTACCAATTGAATGACCATTTTTAATTATTTTATTATAAATTTTATAATGTTTGTCAACATTTTTACCAACACAAAAAAAAGTAGCTTTGGCATTGTATTTTTGAAGTTGATGTAAAGTCCATTCTGTAATTTCAGGAGTTGGTCCATCATCAAAAGTTAAATAAAGCGTTTTTTCCTTTTTAGTAAAACTCCAAGTCCGATTTCTGAATAAAAATTTAATAAGCTTTGGAGTTTTAACTAAATATGGTTTCATGTATTTAAATTTAAGTGGTTTTATTCTTCACTTACTAAAAAATCAAATAATTTTAAGTATTCAACATATTCGTCTTTAACAGAGGTCGCATATTTTTCATCATCAAACCTAATAGTAGTCTTAACTAATTGGTCGTACATTAAAAGACTTTGTTTAATTTCATCAAATACACTTTCAATTTCTGATTCATCAAATTGGCTGTAGTATACTAAGTTTTCTTGTAAAATCTTTTTTAAGTCAGATGCTAATTTTCTAGCTTTCTCTTTCTCATTTAATTGGTAATATAAGTCTACATAAGAAATTAGCATACTATAATGTCCAAATTTATGAACAGGCATTTTTTCTAAGGAAATATCAAGAATTTCTGTGGCTTTATCAAATTTATTTTCGTCAAATAATTTTCTAGCCAAACGTTCCATATTATTTCGGTAAGAAACAGCATTTTTTCTAGTTTCAGGATCTAAATAAATACCATCATCAGTAATATTTCTCCAATCCCAATTCTTTACATTTTTATACATGATATCTGTATTTATTCTACCCATTTCAAAGAAATTACCTTCATTTGGCGTTTTAATAGGTACTAACCTGTAAGCTAAGCCGTCTAGTTGTAAATAATCTTTCAGCCAAATATATTCTTCATCTGCTTGTGCTCCTCCAGTAAAATAGATGGGTTTTTTCCAATTATTATTAGCTAAAATATCCAACATTAAAATTCTATTTTTAGATAGTGTACTTGAAATTTCAACATCTATATACGGTACAATTAAATCTGCATCCTTTTGCGCTACAACCCCATATTTTAAAACGGCTTCTTTGTCTACAGGTATTCTAATTTTGTTTGTTGGTAATACTTTTTCGGGTATACCATCATCGTCTAAATCATAATATGTAATATCTTTATCACTTTGAATCCACTTCATAAAATACTTAATATCAACTACAGAATCTTTTAATTGCGGAAAAATTTCCTCAAAGTAATAAGCAACATCTAAGGTTCCTAATTTGTATTGGTCATGAGTTAATTGAGAAGGAATAGGGTCTGCTTTGTATGTTTTTCGTTTCATTTGATCAATATACCAATCAGTTTGGAAAAGGCTGGTGTTAATCAATTTCATATCGGTTCTATAATTTTCAACCTCTTGCATATACCACAAAGGAAAAGTATCATTATCTCCAATTGTAAATAGTATGGCATTTTCAGCACAAGAGTCTAAATATGCTTTTGCATTTAGGTGTGATGTATATCGGTTTGATCTATCGTGGTCATTCCAATTTTCAGAAGCCATTAGTGCTGGTACTGCTATTAATGAAATTAAAGTAACAGTTATTGCCACGACATTTGGTTTTGCATATTTTTTTAATTTTTCAAATAAAGCCAATACGCCAAATCCAACCCAAATGGCAAAAATGTAGAATGAACCTACAACGGCATAGTCTCTTTCTCTTGGCTCAAAGGGTTTTGGGTTTGTATAAAATATAATAGCTAGCCCTGTAAAAGCAAAGAAAAGGAA
>JAMOMG010000079.1 GCA_027068695.1 Flavobacteriaceae bacterium | reverse complement strand
ACAGATGAATTTTTATTAAATTCTTGATCTATTACAACTACATTGTAATTAGCAAAAGGTTCAGTAACCTCTTTTCTAGTTTCATGAGTAATAGAATTCTCAATAATAGCTTCGGTTTTATCAGTAATAGCATCAAGTACAGCTACGCCTAATCCTTTTTTTGTTCTTCCTGATATTTTTACAGCTGTAAGTAATTTTGCAACATCTGGGTTGTGAATAATGGTTTCATCCTCAGCTAAATTATCATATATATCAAAGTAATTAATAGGGCGTTTACCTATTCGTCTTGAAAAAAATAACCCCCCTTTATTAAGTAAATCTGCACCTTCTATAAAAAATTGCCGTTGTTCATCAAACCTAACTTCAAAAGGCCCCAAGTTTAAAACTAAATCATCAAAACCAGCCTGACTAAAATCTGGGTTGATGGTGGCATCAAGTGTGAAGTTATCACTTAAGCCATATCTTATGTTGAAACCTATTTGTCCTTTTGTAACGGTTTCCCCTTCAAAATTAGAGGTGTTTAATGTTGTAACAGGTAAAAAGTTTAATCGAATGGGGGTTTTAATATTTTCCAGATTTGTAAGTAAACCAGAATATTGAGAAATACTCCCAACAGATTTGTCAATATAATTCCAACTGTATTGTTCACGTTTACTTTGTATAAGTCTATGAAAATTCAAGCCCCAAGTCTGTACCTTTTGGTTGGAGAAACGAAGAGCAGAATAAGGAATCTTCATTTCTACATACCAACCTTTATCATCAAAACTTATTTTACTGTACCAAACATCATTCCAGCTAAAATCTTGACCATTTCCACTTGAAACTTTTGCATCAGCTTGTGTGCCACCAGCAGAAACATAAAACTCGGTATCATTTTGACGATCATTAAGAGGGTTTATTACTACTCCAAAAAAATCTGCTTGAGAAAAATTATCACGATCACTTAATTGACGCATAATTTTTTCGGGCTGAGAATCGTACAAATAAGCAGCAAAATAAATTGCTTCATCATCGTAAACTACTTTTACCTCAGTTTTTTGATTGCTGGGTTCAGGATCGCCATCGCCTGGCTTAAACATTGTGAAATTTTTAGCAACAGGTACGTTTTTCCAAGCTACATCATTGAGAATACCATCTATTTTAGGAGGTGTTGTTACACGTGTTGCAACTAATGATTTTCGTTTGATATCTTGTGAAAAACTTATGAAAAAGCCAAATAAACAAAGTGCTAAAAAATATTTTTTCATAGAATGAATTTGGAGAAGAAAACCGAACAAAATTATTTAATCTATTTTTCTTTAACTATTAAAATCTGTTAAATTCATGTTAAAGACAAAAACTCTCATCAATTGTTTTAAATTTTATATAAAAAACAAGGTCTATTTTAATTAAGAAATGTAATTTTGTGGTTTCTTTAAATAAAATAACGATGAACTTACACGAATATCAAGGAAAAGAATTGTTAAACAGTTTTGGCGTTAGAATACAACGTGGAATTGTTGCTAATAATCATAAAAAAGCAGTAGAAGCAGCAAAACAATTAGCTACCGAAACAGGTACAGGCTGGTGGGTTATAAAAGCACAAATTCATGCAGGTGGGCGTGGAAAAGGTGGTGGAGTTAAACTTGCTAAAAGTTTAGATGAAGTTAATACAATTTCAGAAAACATTATTGGTATGATGTTAAAAACACCTCAAACACCTCCTCAGGGTAAAAAAGTAAATCAAGTGTTGATTGCAGAAGATGTTTATTATCCAGGAGAGCATGAACCAGAAGAATATTATATGTCTGTACTTTTAAATAGAGCTACAGGTAGAAATATGGTTATGTATTCTACTGAAGGAGGGATGGATATTGAAGGTGTTGCAGAAAAAACACCTCATTTAATTTTTACTGAAGAGATTGACCCTTTAATTGGTTTACAACCATTTCAAGCGCGTAAAATAGCCTTTAATTTAGGTCTTTCAGGTGGTGCATTAAAAGAAATGATAAAATTTGTTACATCATTGTATACTGCCTTTGTAAAGTCAGATGCTTCATTATTTGAAATTAACCCTGTATTAAAAACTTCTGATGATAAAATATTAGCGGTTGATTCAAAAGTTGTTTTAGATAATAATGCATTGTTCCGTCACAAAGATTTAGCTCAATTACGTGATTTACGTGAAGAAAACGAGATTGAAGTTGAAGCAAATGCAGCCGGTTTAAATTATGTAGATTTAGATGGAAATGTTGGATGTATGGTAAATGGCGCTGGTTTGGCAATGAGTACAATGGATTTAATTAAACAATCTGGAGGTGAACCTGCAAATTTCTTAGATGTTGGAGGTACAGCTGATGCTAAACGTGTTGAAACAGCCTTTAGAATTATTTTAAAAGATCCAAATGTAAAAGCGATTTTAGTAAATATTTTTGGAGGTATTGTACGTTGTGATAGAGTAGCACAAGGTATTATAGATGCTTATAAAAATATGGGCGATGCTATTAAGATTCCAATTATTGTGAGATTGCAAGGAACCAATGCAAAAGAGGCTAAAGAGCTTATTGATGCAAGTGGTTTGGATGTTATTTCTGCAACGGAATTTCAAGAAGCAGCAGATAAAGTAAAAGAAGTTTTAAAATAAAAACTTTATTAACATAAAAAAACCGACTTTTAGTCGGTTTTTTTATGTTTTTTTTGGAAATTATTAATTTCTAAATATCTTCAAAATTTACATCAGTAAAACTTTCAGTACTTTTATTTTCTTCAGCAATTTCAGAAGGTCTTTTAAAGTCTTTTTGGTGACGCTCAGAGATTACTTCTTCACCCTTTTCAGTCAAAATGTAATCTGTTGCCGCTTTCAGCATTTCATTAAATTCAGCAAAATCTTCTTTATACAAGTAAATTTTGTGCTTTTTGTAATGGAAAGATCCATCATCATGTGTGAATTTTTTACTTTCAGTAATTGTTAAATAATAATCTTCTGCTTTTGTTGCTCTTACATCAAAAAAGTAAGTTCTTCTTCCTGCTCTAAGAACCTGTGAGAATATCTCTTCTTGTTCTAAATGTTCTTTTTCCATAATTAATTCTCTATTTTTAATTAATCTTATAAATTAGATTGATACACAAATCTATAAAAATATTTGACTTATCTCACTATTTTTAAATTTCTTTTTCTAAAAGTTGTTGTTCATAAAGTTCTTTATAATAACCATTTTTATTAACTAACTCGTTGTGTGAGCCTTGTTGAATTATTTTCCCCTTTTCTAATACAATAATGCTATCAGC
>JAMOMG010000078.1 GCA_027068695.1 Flavobacteriaceae bacterium | reverse complement strand
AATTCACCATCAACAATAGGGCGACCTTCTTTCTTAGCATTTAAAATAGTTAATTGTGTTTTTTGTAAACACATTGAACATTTTTCCATAACTCCTCTAGAACGTACTACAACATCTGGGTTTAATACCATTTTTCCTAAATCGTTGTTCATATTGAAATCAAACTCATTATTTTCAGGGTATTTAAACCAATTGAAACGTCTAACTTTATAAGGACAGTTATTTGCACAATACCTTGTACCTATACAACGGTTATATGCCATATGATTTTGACCTTGACGACCATGTGAAGTTGCAGCCACAGGACAAACAGTTTCGCAAGGTGCATGATTACAGTGTTGACACATTACTGGCTGAAAAGCTACTTGAGGATTTTCTTGAGGGATTGTCATCGTGTTAAACATTTTTCCCGTTCCAAAAATACCTTCTTCTTTTGCCTTTTCATTAGTCATATCTGAGGTATAATACCTATCAATACGCAACCAATGCATATCTCTACTTACTCTAATTTCATGTTTTCCAACAACTGGTACATTATTTTCTGCATGACAAGCAACTATACAAGCTGCACAACCAGTACAAGTAGCTAAATCTATTGATAAATTAAAATGATGACCAATTGTATCATCAAATTTCTCCCATAAATCAACCCGCTCAGCTGGAACTTCCACATGGTTTAATGAAAATTCTGGCGTTTTATTCCAATCTTCTTTTGGTTTATTAATATAATCTTCTAAAGTTGTTTCTTTAATAATTTCATCACGCCCCATTATGGTGTGTTGCAATTGCACACAGGCAAATTCATGCTCCCCATCAATTTTTTCAATAGTTACTGGCTGAAATATATTAAAATCTTGCATCAATGAAAAGGCATTAACTCCTGTCATCATTTCTTGCTGCATACCAGCTTCTCTACCATAACCAACGGCTAAACCAATACTTCCTTTAGCTTGTCCTGGTTGAATTAATACCGGTACATTTTGAATAATAGCCTCTCCTACTTTAAGATTTACCAAACTTCCGTTTAAAGCTCCATCACTAACCGTCCAGTTTTCTAGTCCTAATTTCTCTGCATCAGCAGCAGAAATTGTCATATAATTATCCCAACTTGTTCTTGTTATTGGATCTGGTAGTTCTTGTAACCAAGGATTATTAGCTTGTTTTCCATCTCCTAAACCAATTTTAGCATATAAATTTAATTCAAAATCAGCAGGTTTAGCATTACTTAGCAAAGTAGCAACTGAATTTGCTATATCTATTTCACTTTTAGTAAATGAAATTTCTTCTTCATTTGTGTAAATACCGTCGTGCAATACTTTATTCCAAGATTCTCCATCTAAAATAGTTGCCGCCCAGTTTTCTTTTATAAATTGATAGTAGTTTTTATTTTCTCCCATCCAAGTTAAAAGACTATCTTCAAACTGACGCGTATCAAACAAATGTTGTATTGTTGGTTGCATTAAACCATAGGTTCCCGCTTGAAAATGTGCATCACCCCAAGATTCTAAATAATGTGGTGTTGTAGCAACAAATTGAGTTTGATTCGCTGTTTCATCAGCTGACATACCAAAACTAATTGATATTTTAACTTTTTTTAATGCTTCATTAAATTCTGTTGCATTTGGCAAAGAATAAGAAGGGTTCGTGTTATAAACGAACAAAGCACCTACTTTTCCTGCTTGCATTTCAGAAATCAATTTATTAACATCTGCATCATTTCCTACTTTTACATAACGAGGAGCACTAATATCATACACTTCAGATTGTAAATATTCATTTAATGCATTTACAATTAACTGTGCATTTTTATCTTGAATTCCAGTAACTACAACTGCTTTATTTCCAGATTTTTTAAGTTGTTCTGCCGATTTTTTTATAGCTTCATCTACAGGAGTTTCTTTTGAAGGAAAATTATTTCCTGTTACATAATTGTACAAATTAATTAATGCATAAACTTGTTCTGAAGGTTTTACCGGTACACGAACATCTGCATTTGCTCCTGTAAGTGATAAATTTGATTCAAATTGTATAAGCTTTGACATTTTTCCTTCTGAAGGAACCCTTCCTTTAGCATATGGAGCACTATATTGACCTCCTTGCCAATCACCTAAAAAATCAGCTCCTATAGAAACAATTACATCAGCCTTTTCAAATTTATAATTAGGTAAAGCTCTTACACCATACATACTTTCAAAGGCATCTAGTGCAGCACTTTCAGATAATGCATCATATACAACATGCGAAACATTACTGTAAAATTTTGTAAAATCTTCAATAACTTTATTTGATGAAGGGCTTGCAGTAGTTCCTGTTAAAATAACTATTTTTTCATTATTGTCTTTTAATGTATTTAAAGTTTCAATAACTTTTTTATCCAATGAAGACCAATCAGTAGATTCTCCATTAGCTAACGGCCCACGTAATCTGTTGTTGTCATACAAAGACAGAACAGATGCTTGAACTCTTGCAGGAGTTGCCCCCCAGTTTCCAGCCATTTTATTTGGCTCTATTTTAATTGGTCGCCCTTCTCTAACTTTTACTAAAATATTTGCAAAATCACCACCTTCAGCCATTGTTGAAGCGTAGTAGTTAGCTACTCCAGGAACTATATTATCTGGTTTAATAACATAAGGAATCGATTTTATTACTGGTCCTTCACAAGCTGCTAGTGAAACAGCTGCAGTTGAAAAACCAACATATTTTAGAAAATCGCGTCGAGTTGTTGAAGATTGAGATAAATTTTCTTTATCACCTAAAAATGCATCTGTAGGTAATTCCTCTACAAATTCTTTTTGCATTAAACTTTCAACAATAGGACTATCTGATTTAAGTTCTTCAACGCTTCTCCAATATTTCTTATTTGATGCCATTGTTTATATACTTATTTTCTTTTTTTATTAATAGTGACATTTTCCACATTCTTGTCCTCCCATTTGAGCTACTGTCACTTTTTCTATACCGTATTTTTTTGATAATTGGTCATGAATATTTTTGTAATAATCATTATTCTTCATATCAACTTCTGTTGTTTTGTGACAATCTATACACCATCCCATTGTTAATTTTGAGAATTGTTTTACCTCGTGCATTTCCTCAACAGGACCGTGGCATTTTTGACACTTAAGTCCCGCAACATTTACATGCTGAGAATGATTATAATAAGCAAAATCAGCTAAATTATGAATACGAACCCATTCAATAGGCTTTTGTTCATAACCTTCAATATATTGAAGATTATCTTTATCCCAACCAACTGCATCATATACTTT
>JAMOMG010000077.1 GCA_027068695.1 Flavobacteriaceae bacterium | reverse complement strand
ATGGCAATAAAAGCTTTAGAAACAATGGAGAATAATAATATTACTCAAATTTTGGTTGAAAAAAAATCTAATTATGTTGGTGTTGTACATTTACACGATTTATTAAAAGAAGGTATATTTTAATATGAGTAAAAAAGTAAAAAAAGAAGGTAAAGATATGTCTTTTTTAGACCATGTTGAAGAGTTAAGATGGCATTTAGTGCGTTCATCACTTATAATATTAGTCTTTTCTATTGTTGCCTTTTTTATGAAAGACTTTATATTTAACACGATTATATTTGCACCTAAGAATCCCGATTTTTTCACCTATCAATTTTTTTGTAAAATCTCACAGTTCTTTGGTGGTAATGCATTTTGTTTAACAGAAATGCCTTTTACTTTTCAAAGTTTAGCAATGGCAGAGCAATTTAGTGTTCATATTTGGACATCTATTACTGCTGGTTTTATAATTGCTTTTCCTTTTGTGATATGGGAATTTTGGAAATTTATTAGTCCAGGGTTGTATGAAAAAGAGCGTAAAGGAGCAAAAATGTTTATTATAATTTCTTCATTCTTATTTTTTATTGGAGTATTGTTTGGGTATTATGTAATTACACCTCTCTCAGTAAATTTCTTGGGAAATTATTCTATTAGTGATATTGTTGAACGTAATATTAAAATTGGTTCATATATTTCTTTAGTTCGCTCGTCTGTTTTAGCTTCTGGTTTAATATTTGAATTGCCAATAATTATGTATTTCTTAACAAAAATGGGATTAATAACACCTGATTTTTTAAAAAAATACAGAAAACATGCACTTGTTGTAGTATTAATTTTAGCGGCAGTAATAACTCCTCCAGATATTATTAGTCAAATTATTGTTGCAATACCAATAATGTTATTATATCAGGTTAGTATTTTTATTTCAAGAGTAGTAATTAAACGCCAACTTAAAAGAGAAAAAGAAAATGCCTAATCAAATAGAAGAATTTAATGCATATCGTATAAAAATGAATGATAAAATTTTGGCTGAAGACAATAAAGTCATTAAAAGAATCTTCAATTTAGATACAAACGCCTATAAAAAAGGATATTTAGATATCAAAACAAAAGAATTATTAGGGTTGGTAGCTTCCGCTGTATTACGCTGTGATGATTGTATTAAATACCACTTAGAAACTTCATTTAAAGAAGGTGTAACAAAAGAAGAAATTATGGAAACACTCTCCATTGCTACATTAGTTGGTGGCACAATTGTGATTCCACATTTACGTAGAGCCTATGAATTTTGGGAAGAATTAGAACAAAATAGCATTCATAAAAATACTCCTACTTAACAATTAAAATAAAAACAAGTGATTTTAAGAGCTGAAAATATTAAAAAGAAATACGGTAACAGATACGTAGTTAAAGGTATTTCATTAGAGGTTGAACAAGGCCAAATAGTAGGGCTTTTAGGCCCGAATGGAGCAGGAAAAACAACTTCATTTTATATGATTGTTGGTATGATTAAACCCAATGAGGGAGAAATCTATTTAGATGGAGAAAGAATCACCGATTACCCTATGTACAAAAGAGCTCAACAAGGAGTTGGATATTTAGCACAAGAAGCCTCCGTTTTTAGAAAATTATCTGTTGAAGATAATATTTTATCTGTTTTACAATTTACCAATCTTTCAAAAATCGAGCAAAAGAAAAAATTAGAATCATTAATTGATGAATTTAGTTTAGGGCATGTTCGAAAAAATAGAGGAGATTTATTGTCGGGAGGTGAAAGAAGAAGAACTGAAATTGCTCGTGCTTTAGCTTCAGACCCAAAATTTATATTATTAGATGAACCATTTGCAGGTGTTGATCCAATTGCTGTAGAAGATATTCAAAGCATTGTAGCACATCTAAAAGATAGAAATATTGGCATTTTAATTACCGATCACAATGTGCAAGAAACGTTGGCTATAACCGACAAAACATATTTAATGTTTGAAGGAGGAATTTTAAAAGAGGGAACTCCACAAGAATTAGCAGAAGATGAGACTGTTAGACGTGTATACCTAGGTAAAGACTTTGAATTAAAGCAAAAGAAATTTAAATAAATTGTACAGGTTATGGATTATAATAATATATTTTCTAAACTGTACAGGGAACTAGAAAGTATAGCTGACAGCGGTAAAGTAGCCAATTATATACCTGAATTAAGTAAAGTTGACCCCAACAAATTTGGAGTACACTTAACAACAGTAGATAATCAAAATTTTAGTTTTGGAGACGCCAGTGAAAAGTTTTCAATTCAAAGTATAGCAAAGGTTTTAGCCTTGACCCTTGCTTATAAACTTGAAGATGAAAAATTGTGGAAACGTGTTGGTGTTGAACCTTCTGGAACAGCTTTCAACTCCTTATTCCAACTTGAAACAGATTTAGGAATTCCAAGAAACCCTTTAATTAACGCAGGTGCTTTAGTTGTTTCTGATATATTAATAAGTCATCTTAAAAACCCTAAAGAAGAGTTTCTCGAGTTTGTTAGAAATATTTCTGGAATTTCAACTATTAATTACTGTCCTAGAATTGTAGCCTCTGAAAAAGCCACTGGCTATAGAAATACAGCACTAGTGAACTTAATGAAATCGTATGGAAATATTAAAAATAATATTGAAGAGGTTATGGACTTTTATTTTAATTTGTGCTCAATTGAAATGACTTGCCAAGAATTATCAAAAACATTTCTCTTTTTAGCAGATTATGGAGTTTCCCCTTTTTCAAAAGAAGAAATTTTAAGTAAAAGTAAATCTAAACGAATAAATGCAATTATGCAATTATGTGGCTTTTACGATGAAGCTGGTGAATTTTCTTTTAAGGTTGGTTTACCTGGGAAAAGCGGTGTTGGAGGTGGCATTGTTGCTATTTACCCCAATAAATACAGTATTGCTGTTTGGAGTCCTAAACTTAACGAACGAGGAAATTCAAATATGGGAATTAAATTTTTGGAACTGTTTACTACAGAAACTCAAACATCAATATTCTAGTATCTATATTGATTTAGGGATTAAACTCTTTGTTTAGAACTGGTAAATACTGAAATTAAAACATATAGTAAAATAATAACCGGTATTGCAATAAATTTAAACAATACACTTAAAATTATTGTTAGTAGTATAAATATAAACTTTATCTTATTATTTCTCCAGCTATATTCCTTAAATTTTAATGTAAACAACACTATTTCTGCATTCATTAAATAACTAAGAAGTACAGTTATACCTATTAAAAACCAAGTATTATTAATAATACTATTAACCA
>JAMOMG010000076.1 GCA_027068695.1 Flavobacteriaceae bacterium | reverse complement strand
CATCTTTCAAATGCTTTACAAATTGCGTTGTTATTTTTTGAATAATTCTTGATGTAATCATTTCTGCTTGTTCCACATTAAAGTTTTTAACTTTTCTAGTATGAAAATCAATTTCATCATGCTGAATAGCCTGAAGAGATTCTTTTAAAGCATTAACGGCAGGTACAAATTTACGAAGTGATATCCAGTTATTAAATTCTTCTTTATATTTTTCAATTATTTGTTCTGCTACAGGAATTTCACTTTTACGAGTTTCAATTGTTTTATGTGTGATTTTTGAAAGTTCATCTACATTAACAAGGGTAACTTCTGGAATTTCTTTTACTGAAACTTCAACATTTTCAGGCATTGACAAATCTAATATTACTAATTCTTTACCTTTTTTTAACTGTTTTTTTGTTATTGTTGGAGTTTCGGATCCTGTAGACACAATTAAAATATCAGTTTTATGAATTTGCTCACTTAATTCACTGTAATTTGCAACCTCAATTTTAGGGTGCAATTTAGCATATTTAACTGCTTTTTCTAATGTTCTATTAATAAGTGTAATATGATTATTAGAGGTGTATTCAATTAAATTTTTGAATGTGTTTTTACCTATTTTACCCAAACCATAAATAAGAATATTTTTATTGTCATAATTCGTTACATTATCAATAATATATTGAATTGCGGCATAAGCAACTGAGGTTGTTCCTGAACTTAATTTAGTATTGTTTTTTACGTCTTTACTCGCCTGTAAAATTAAATTCATTAACCGCTCTAAATAAGCATTTATGGTGCCTGTTTTTTTTGCTAACTTAAAAGATTCTTTTAACTGACCTACTATTTCATAATCACCTAAAATCTGACTATCTAATCCTGTTCCAATATTGAACAAGTGTTTTACAGCATCTTTATTTTTATAAACATTTGAAACCTTAATAAATTCTTCAACATTTCCATTGGAGTATTTTATTAAAAGACTAATTAATTCGAATGGGTGCTTTGCAAAACCTGTTATCTCTGTTCTATTACACGTAGACAACACAAAAATACCATCAATACCCTGTTCTTTTGCATCTTCTAATAATAATTTTTGATTCTCCTTTGTAATACTAAACTCTCCGCGAACTTTTACATCTGCCTTTTTATAACTTAACCCTACATTATATAACTTTGCAGGCATTTCATCTTGATTCATAATAATTAACATTACCAATAAGTATCGACAAAAGTACAAATATATTTTCATGTAAAATATCGACATAAGTACTTTTATTGTCGACATAAGTTACCACACTTTACGTAGGGGGCACATAAATATAAGAAAATTAAAAAAATAATGACATTTATCAGTGAAATATAGCCCTTTAAATGTTATATATATCTTGTTTACTAATAACAACATTCCTTTTTATTATCTATTTTTTATTATTACTTTTGTAATATATTCATCTTAATGTTCTAAAAGTATTATATGAAAACCATTACTGATAATTATAAAAATATCGACAAAAGAACTCATTGTATTTTTAATGAAGACAACACATTTAAAGTTTTTCATTTAAACAACTTATCTACTACAAATGAGCTAATTAAGCACAAATTAGACAGTAATTTTATTCAATTATATTTTTGCAATAATGGTAAATGTAAAGTAGCTTTTAATGTTGAACATTGTGCTGTAAATTTAGAAACCAACAATTCATGCATGGTATATTTTAAAGATGAAATAATGAATGTTTTATTTAATTTATCCCCTAAATCGGAATTATTAGCTATACATATTTCCATAGAATATTTTCACTCTTTATTTTCCATTGAAGGCAATTCATTATATAATTTCAATAGTTTTAATACAGGAAAGCCCATTATAGAACCCAAAGATATAACACCCACAATACAACTAATTTTAAATCAGTTGATGACAAAACAAATAAACGAAACATTAAGACCTGTTTACATTAAAGGTAAAGTGTATGAGTTATTGAGTTATTATTTTAGCACTTCTACTGAAAATGATAATGAAAATTGCCCTTATATTGCTAATGAAGAAACCATAGGTAAAATTAAACATGCCAAAGAAATAGTTATTCAGGAAATGAACAACCCACCTTCACTTTCTGAATTGGCAAAAAAAGTTGGTTTAAACATCAAAAAATTAAAAACCGATTTTAAAGAGTTTTACGGTGCTCCCGTATTTACATTTTTATTAAATTACAAAATGGAATTAGCGAAAAAATTAATACTTGAAAAACAATTAAATGTGAACGAAATTGCCGTTTATTTAGGATATAGTGCTTCAAGCCATTTTATTGCAGCTTTTAAAAGAAAATTTGGAATTACGCCAAAACAATTTGGAAAATCATAATTAAATGAAAGGAGTTTTACTAGTAAATTTAGGATCACCTGACAGTACAGCAGTTAAAGATGTTAAAAAATACTTAGGTGAATTTTTAATGGACAAACGTGTGATTGATTTACCTTACATTTCACGTTTCTTATTGGTTAAAGGCATCATTTTAAACACACGCCCAAAAAAATCTGCTGAAGCCTATAAAAAAATTTGGTGGAATGAAGGATCTCCTTTAATTGTACTTTCTGAAAGATTACTTAAAAAAGTACAACAAGAAACTGAATTACCTGTTGAATTAGCAATGCGCTACGGAAACCCATCTATAAAAAATGGTATTGAGAAATTAGCGGTTAAAGGTGTTACTGAAATTTATTTAATTCCTTTATATCCTCAATTTGCTATGGCAACAACTGAGACAATTGTTGTTTTAACTCATAAAATTGTTCAAAAATATTTTCCTCATATAAAACTATCTCATCTTCCTGCCTTTTATAATAAGGAAGATTATATTAACGTTTTAAGCAACAGCATAAAAAAGAAACTTGACATTATACAACCTGAACACTTACTTTTTTCATATCATGGAGTACCCGAAAGGCATATTAAAAAATCAGATATCACAAAATCTCACTGTAAGATAGATAATAGTTGCTGTAATACACCTTCTGAAGCTCATAAATTTTGTTACAGACATCAATGCTACGAAACAACTAAACTGGTTGCAAAACAGTTAAATTTAAAAGAAAATACTTTCAGTACTTCGTTTCAATCCAGATTAGGACGTGATCCTTGGCTACAACCTTATACAGACCAAACTATTGATAAATTTGCGAAAAAAGGTATTAAAAATTTAGCAGTTGTTACTCCAGCATTTGTTTCTGATTGTTTAGAAACATTAGAAGAAATTGGGATGGAAGCTAAACATTCTTTCATTAAAAATGGAGG
>JAMOMG010000075.1 GCA_027068695.1 Flavobacteriaceae bacterium | reverse complement strand
GCATGAATGGTCATCCAAACCAATCCTATTAAAATAAGCCCAGGGTTTTCTAATATTTTTCCTAAATCCATTTTCATACCTATGGTTGCAACTAATATGTAAATAAATACACTTCCAATTTTACTAGCTCCTGCACCTTCATACTTTTTAAATTTCGTAAATGAAAGTGAAATCCCAATAAAGGTTGAAATACTTATCATCCAGAAAAATTGAGAACCAAAAGAGGATAAAGCAGAGCTTTTGTCGCTCACGGCTTCAAAATTATCTTTTAAAAATGATGAGATTAAATTTGCTCCAAAATGTGAAAAACCAACCACCGTAAATGCAATAGATAAGATAATTATTAAATCTGATAATGAAGGATTTCTAGTAACTTTTGAGGCATAAGAAGATACTCTTTTCTTTAAATCTTCTATGGCCGAAGTATCTGCTTTTAACCATTTGTCAATTGCTTTAGATTTTCCAATACCAATTAATAAAATAGCCATCCATAAATTTGCAACAACAATGTCTACCAATACCATTCCTCCATATTTCTTTGGATTGTATTCATAAATTTCAAGCATGGCTGCTTGGTTTGCACCACCACCAATCCAACTTCCGGCTAATGTTGCCAATCCTCTCCACACTGCATCAGGTCCAGCACCTCCAACAGTTTCAGGAAATACTAATGAAATTAATAAAATTGCAATAGGTCCTCCTATAACAATACCAACGGTACCCGTTAAAAACATAATTAAAGCTTTTGGTCCCAGATTAAAAACAGCTTTTAAATCTATACTCAAAGTCATTAATACTAATGATGCAGGTAATAAAAATCGGCTTGCCACATAGTATAAATTTGATTTGTGATCTACTAAAACTCCAGCCTTATTAACTGTTTCCCATTCAGGAGCTATAATTCCCGCTGATGTAAAAATTGCAGGGAGCATATACGCCATTAAAAGTGCGGGAATCACCTTGTAAAATTTTGTCCAAAAACTATTTTTGCTAGAAGATGTGTAAAACACAAAACCAAGTGTTAGCATTATAATTCCAAAGGCAATTGTGTCTTGTGTAATAAAAGGTGTTGTATCCATACGGGTTATAAAATTTTGGCTAAAATACTATTTTTTTTAATGAATATTGAACTTAAATATATGAGAATGGTTAACTATATTTGTTCTGTAAAATTATACAGAAATGAAAAATATAAAACTTTATCTACTAATAGCCATTATGGCAGTTTCTTGTAAAACGGTTCAAGAAACAACGCAAATAGTTAAAAGCCCTGTAGAGCCCGCAGTACAAGATGCAAGAAATATACAAGGTGGTATGTGGATTCCTTCATTATTAGAAGGAATTAATGAAAAGGAAATGCAGCAATTAGGTAGTAAATTAACAGCAAAAGATATTTATGATGTAAACAATTCAAGCTTAAAGGATGCTATTGTTCATTTTAATGGAGGTTGTACTTCTGAAATTATTTCACCCAATGGATTGTTACTTACAAATCATCACTGTGGTTATGGGGCAATTCAGTCACATTCATCTGTTGAAAATGATTATTTAAAAAATGGATTTTGGGCAAAGAGTTACAAGGAAGAACTTGCAAACCCTAGTATGACGGTTACTTTTATTAAAAGAATAGACGATGTAACTTCAGAAGTGTTTTTAGGTGTTTCAGATAATATGGATGAAGCTTCAAAAATGAAATTGATCAATCAAAATATTCAAAAAGTAGCTGCCACAGCCCAAAAAGAAGAATGGCAAAAAGCAACTGTAAAGTCATTTTATAAAGGCAATCAATATGTATTGTTTATAACTGAAGTATTTAAAGATGTTCGTTTAGTAGGAGCTCCACCAACGTCAATAGGTAAATTTGGTGCTGATACCGATAATTGGATGTGGCCAAGACATACAGGTGACTTTTCAATGTTTAGAATTTATGCTGATGCTAATAACAGGCCAGCAGCATATTCAAAAGAGAATGTTCCATACAAGCCTAACCACTATTTGCCAATTTCATTGGATGGTGTTGAAGAAGGTGATTTTACACTGGTTTTTGGTTTTCCAGGGCGTACTAATGAGTATTTGCCAGCAGTAGGAATTGACCAAATTGTGAATGTTTTAAACCCTGCAAAAATTGAAATAAGAGAAAATGCCCTGAAAATAGTAGATTCTTATATGCGTAAAGACAAAGCAATAAAAATAAAATATGCATCAAAATTTGCTTCTATTGCTAATTATTGGAAAAAATGGATTGGAGAAAAACAGGGAATTGAAAAATCAAACGCAATTGAGAAAAAACGTGAATTAGAAAAAGAATTTTCTAAAATAGTTCTTGAAAAAGATTTAGAAGGTTATAAAACACTGCTTTCTGATTTTGAACGATTATATAAAGAAATTGAAAATGTATCATTAGCACGAGATTATTGGATAGAGGTTGCTTATAGAAATGTGGAATTATTGAGTATTTCTTTTAGACTGTTTCAGGTTGAACAGGCCTACTTAAGAGGAGGAGAACAAAGTTTTGAAAAAGCAAGAGAAACTACTTTAGCTAGGCTAAAAGGAACTTTTAAAAACTACAGTGCAGAGGTAGACAAACCAGTATTTAGAAAATTAGTTGGTTTATATGCTAAAAAAGCACCAGAAGAATATGTTCCTTTAGCTATGAAAGAGGCTTCTTTCACTAAAATTACGAATGAGATTTATGCAAATTCTAAATTAACATCTTTTGATAAAGTTAAAGAGTTATTAACGGGTTCTGGAAAAGAGGTCTTACAAAAATTAAATGCAGATATAGGTTATCAATTTGGAAAAGAATTACATACTGTTTTTTACAACAAAATTGAGCCTAAATTTCAACAGTTGAATCTAGAAATTTCAGCAGTTCAAAAAAAGTATATGAAAGCCTTAATGGAAGTATTTCCAACAAAAAGATTTTTTCCAGATGCTAATGGTACACTTAGAGTTACCTACGGACAAGTTAGAGGCTACAAACCAAGAGATGCTGTTTATTATGAGCCAGTGAGTTATTTGGAAGGTGTACTAGAAAAGTATGTTCCAGACGATTATGAATTTGATGTACCACAAAAATTACAAGATTTGTACAAGACGAAAAATTATGGCCAATATGGTAAGAATGGTAAAATGCCTGTAAATTTTTTAGGTACAAATCATACCACAGGTGGGAACTCTGGTAGTCCAACAATTGATGCTCATGGAAATTTAATAGGTTTAAATTTTGATAGGGTATGGGAAGGAACTATGAGTGATATGAATTATGATCCAGCTATTTGTAGAAATATAATGGTAGATATTAGGTAT
>JAMOMG010000074.1 GCA_027068695.1 Flavobacteriaceae bacterium | reverse complement strand
TAAAAATAAAAGCCGCACAATGTGCGGCTTTTTCTTTTGGGGTTTCTCAGGGTTACTTTGAAACCTTTAATACATCTTTAAAAATTTGTTCTAATTGATGTTTAGGAAGTGCTCCTTGTGCCATTTGTGGCTCTCCATCTTTAGGAACAAACAAAATAGAAGGAATACTTCTAATACCAAATGCCGCAGCCAATTCTTGCTCAGCTTCTGTATCTACCTTATAAATATTAATTTTACCTTTATAAGTTTCACTTAATTCTTCTAAAACTGGAGCAACCATTTTACACGGTCCACACCAATCTGCATAAAAATCAATAACACAAGGTATATCCCCTTCAAATTTCCACTCTTTATTTTTTTCGAAATTAAAAACCTTTTCTAAAAAAGTTTTTTTAGTTAATAATTCTGTCATTCTTTTTAAATTTATTTTTATAATTATAGCAATTTTAATGCCATTTTTTTAGACGACAAATTGACATAAAAACTTACAATCATATAGTAACTTAAGTTACATCTGTAAATAAATTTGTATTTTAACGTCTCATTTTAAATCAATTAACAAATTTTAACTAAAAACTTTTTATTATGAATTCAAAACTAACAATGGTACTTCGTATTTTATTAGGATTAATCTTAGTTGTATTTGGTGCCAACAAATTTTTTGGTTTTATGCCAAATATGGAAATGCCTGCTCCTGCAGGTAATTTAATGAGTGCTATGATGGAATCTGGCTATATGTTCAAATTAGTTGGAGTTACTGAAATTGTTGTAGGTTTATTGCTACTAATAAAAAAATGGGTTCCTTTTGCCTTAATAGTTTTAGCTCCAATTTCTATAAATATGGTCTTTTTTCATGCTTGCTTAGCTCCTGCTGGAATTGCTCCTGCAGCAATTGTAGCAATTATCAATATCTTATTAATTTATGATAATTGGAATAAATTGAAGATTTTATTTTAAAATAAAAAAACAATTTTAATATAGCACCACTACAAAATTCGTGAAGTAACTTTATATTCTAGAATCAAACTCATAGGATAATTATTTTACAAAGGTTTTTTGAAGTAGTGCTATGTTTTTAAAAATTAAATTAATATAATTCTAAAATTTTAGCATTATTAAAAGGAATAATATCTCCAACTTTTTTGCCTAATAGCTGCTTCCCAATAGGTGAATTTGTTGAAATGGCGTAATACGTTTTATTTTCTATAACAATTTTGCTAGCACTTATCGCCAAAAAATAATTCGATTTATTTGTAATTATTAAGCTTCCTAAACAACTAAAACCTACACTATTTTCAAAAGTTATTTTATTTAAAACTTCTCTCATTTTAATAATTACTGCTAATTGCTGACTTGCTTTTTCCATTTCTAACTGTAACATAGCTCTTCCTGTTTCATGTTTATCACCTGCTGAATTCTTTGTTTCAGAAAATAATGCCTTTTTATAAGACTCTATACTAGTAGCTACTGTATTGTGTTTTTCTTCTACAAAAAAAGCACAAGCTTCGTATAATTTCTTTTTTATTGCCAAGTAATCTTTCATAATTTATAGGTAAATGTAACTCAATCCAACTTCTTTTAATAGTTTTGCTGTACAAATATTTTAAATGCAATTTATAGGGAAACGCTACCAAGATTATTCCTCTTTTATTAAATTAACGTTTGGTAAGAGAGTTCAAAAAATATCATTAGATATTGGATTTTCTTGTCCTAATAGAGATGGAACTAAAGGTTATGGTGGTTGTACTTATTGTAATAACAATACCTTTAATCCTGATTATTGTGAGCCAACAAAATCTATAAGTCAACAGTTGCAAGAAGGTATTTCTTTTTTTAGTAAAAAATACAAAACTCAAAAATATTTAGCTTATTTTCAAGCATATACAAACACATATGCTGATTTTGAATCACTTAAACAACTATATGATGAAGCATTAAATGTTGAGGGAGTTATAGGCTTAGTTATTGGAACCAGACCTGATTGTATTTCAAATGAAATTATTGATTATTTATCTTTTTTATCAAAAAACCATTTTATTTCTCTAGAATTTGGTGTAGAAAGCACCAATGAAAAAACGCTGGAAAATGTAAATAGATGTCATACTTTTGAAGAAACCAAAACTACTTTTGAATTGTGTAAAAACAAAGGGTTTCATTTAGGAGCACATTTAATTATTGGTTTGCCAGGTGAAACAAAAAAAGAGCTATTAAACCATGCTTTTGAAATTTCAAAACTACCTATTGACACACTAAAATTGCATCATTTACAAATTGTAAAAAATTCAGTTATGGCTGTTCAATACAAACGAAACCCTGAAAAATTTAAGTTGTTTTCTTCAGAAGAATATATAGATTTTATAACCAATTTTATTGGTTTTTTACGTCCTAATATCGTTATTGAACGTTTTATAAGTGAAGCACCTAAAGATTTGCTAATTGCACCATATTGGGGAGGGTTAAAGAACTTTGAAATTGTTGCTGAAATTGATAAAAAACTAATAGAAAAAAAGACTTGGCAAGGAAAATTTTATAAAAAATAAGTTGTAAGTTAGCTTATGGCTTATAAAACTATCAAACATATTTCTGAAATGCCCTGGGTTTTTATTCCAGGCTTATAGTTTTTAATTTCTTTCAAGAGTTTCAATATTCTTCTTCTTAATTAAATTTCATTCACTTTAAAACATCCTATTAAATGCATACCATTATTGTACTTGGCGCTGGCATGGTTGGAAGAACCATTGCTATTGATTTAACAAATAAACACAACGTTACCTTGGCTGATTTTAGCAAAGAAGCACTTCAATCTTCAAAAAACAAATGCAATCTACTTACTACTTTAGAGTTAGATGTAACCCTAAAAGAAAATCTTAAACAAACTTTACAACCTTTTGATTTGGTAATTTGTGCAGTGCCTGGGTTTTTAGGCTTTGAAACACTAAAAGCAATTATTGAAGCCAAAAAAAATGTGATAGATATCTCTTTCTTTCCTGAGAACTCTTTAGAATTAAATGATTTGGCTAAAAGAAATAATGTTACAGCAATTGTTGATTGTGGTGTTGCACCGGGAATGGATAATATTATTTTAGGGTATTACAACGAAAAATTAAAACTGACAGATTTCGAATGTTTGGTTGGTGGATTGCCTAAAGTTAAAAAATGGCCTTTTAATTATAAAGCTCCTTTTTCACCCATTGATGTTATTGAAGAATACACACGCCCAGCTCGTTATGTAGAAAACGGAAATATAGTAGTAAAAGATGCTTTAACCGATGTTGAACTTGTTGATTTTGAAAACATTGGTACTCTTGAA
>JAMOMG010000073.1 GCA_027068695.1 Flavobacteriaceae bacterium | reverse complement strand
TTTTTTAATTCAATAACCAATGAGGTTTTACCTTTTATAGTTAAATCTACTTTTGATACATCTAATTTAGTATTCGTTAAAATATCTATTCCTGAAGTATATTTTTTTAAATTTTCAGCAAATCTGTTTAGCTGAATGGTTTGTTCTTTAGGATTATTATTTATAATTACCATTACTGAATTTTTCTCGTTATATCTAAAATAAATATATACATTGTTTTCTGGAATATAATGCGTTGTTTTTCCTGTATGAATAACCTCCGTATTTTTACGCCAGTTTAACAATTTACTTGTAAAATTAAAGTATGCCTGTTGTTTTTCTGTTCTCCCTGAACTGGTAAATGCATTATTCGTGTCATTTTTCCAGCCACCTGGAAAATCACGTCGAATATCACCATCACCATTATTTTTATTGCCTTGCATTCCTATTTCACTTCCGTAATACAATTGAGGAATACCTCGTACCGTTGCAATTAAGGTAATGGCTAATTTATATTTATTAATATCTCCATTAAAAATTTCATTAATTCGCTGGGTGTCATGATTATCTGCAAAAACCAACATATTATTTGTGTTTGGATATAAATAATCATTTGCAAAATTATTATATGCTTTAATCATACCGTTGTCCCAAGTTGCATTATCTTCATTAAACATGGCTGTAAGTGCATCATGCAAGGTAAAGTCCATAACACTTGGTAAATAAGAGTTATAACTTTCAATAGCACCTATTTTACTGTCCTTTTGCCAATATGATATGGCCGCCTGATTGTGCATCCAAACCTCACCAACTATATTAAAATTAGGGTATTCATCCATAATGGCCTTCGTCCACTTTGAAATTCCTTCTTTATTTGCATAAGAATAAGTGTCTACTCTAAAACCATCTAAATTTGCATATTCAATCCACCAAATAGCATTTTGAATTAGATATTTTAAAACCAAAGGATTACTTTGATTTAAATCGGGCATGGTAGTATCAAACCATCCATCCATACACAATCTAGCATCAATTTTAGAAGCATGCGGATCAAACTGAGTAGTCATTCTATAATTAGATCTTTGAAATTTAGGAAACTGATGTATCCAAGAATATGTTGGCAAATCTTTTATTAACCAATTTTCACTTCCCCAATGGTTGGTAACATAATCCATAATTATCTTCAACCCTTTTTGATGCGCTTTTGCAGCCAGCTTTTTGTACAATTCATTAGTTCCATACCTTGGGTCTATTTTATAAGGGTTGGTTATTGCATATCCGTGATATGAATAAATTAACTGGTTATCTTCCAACAAAGGTGTACTCCAAATTGCTGTGGCACCCAATTGTTTTATATAATCTAATTGATTGATAATTCCTTGAATATCTCCTCCATGACGACCTCCTTTAAATTCCCTATTTGCTTTTTCTATTGTCTCAGCAGAAGAGTCGTTGGTAACATCTCCATTCGCAAACCTATCTGGCATAATTAAATATACCACATCTGAGCTATCAAAACCTTTTCTTAGTTTTGATTTTCTGGAGCGTTGTTTTAACTCATAATTAATTGAAAAATTATTTTTCTTTCCTTTTTTAGAAAAGCTGATTTTAAATGTTCCAACCTGTGCTTTTGAAATATCTAGATCTAAAAATAAATAATGCTTATTTTCTGTTTTATTCACTCCAACAATTGTAATTTCTTCATTCTCAACGCTAGGAGTATAACTCGCTATATCATCTCCATAAATTAGTAATTCTAACTGATTATGGTTCATCTCAGTCCACCAAAAAGGAGGTTCAATTTTTTTAATTTTTTGTGCTTCAATAGAAAAGCTTATGAATATTAATACTAAAAGAAGGCTGATTTTTTTCATATAAATACGTTTAAACTGTTACCAAATTATTGGGTGTAACAATAATTATTTTATTATTTACTTTAATTTCTAACTCATCTGTTCCTTCAAGTTCAAAAATAGTTTTAGCCTGATTTACTTTTATTTTCAGAATTTGGTTTCTAAAGTTAATTGTAAATGAATAAGATTTCCATTCTTTAGGAATTTGAGGATTGAATGATAATTTTCCATCTTCAGAAACTCTCATACCTCCAAAACCTTGAACAATTGACATCCAAGTTCCTGCCATACTAGTAATATGGCAACCCTCATCTACCTCATGATTGTAATCATCTAAATCTAACCGAGCAGTTCGAACATATTGCTCATACGCTTTTGGCATTCTATCAATTGAAGCTGCCAAAATAGAATGTACACAAGGAGAAAGTGAAGATTCATGAACTGTTAATGGCTCATAAAAATCGAAATGGCGTTTCAATTCTTGTTTTGTAAATTTATCTTCAAAAAAGAACATTCCTTGTAAAACATCTGCTTGTTTTATGTAACAGGAGCGTAAAATACGATCCCAAGACCATTTTTGATTAATTGGTCTTTCTGTTATTGGTAATTCAGCAACAGGAATTAATTCTTTATCTAAAAAACCATCTTGTTGTAAATAAACATTGTGTTTTTCACTAAAAGGAAAATACATATTCTCTGAAACTTTTAACCACTGACGTGTTTCTTCTCCCGTTAAATTGGTTTTTTCAAAAACTCTTTTAAAATCTTCAGAATAATTATGTTTTACTTTATTTAAACTCTCTACCGCATACTCTATACACCATTTTGCTAAATAATTTGTGTAAAAATTATTGTTTATGTTATTTTCATATTCATTAGGCCCAGTAACTCCAAGTATTACGTATTTGTTTTTATCTTCTGAAAAATTAGCTCTTTGATGCCAAAAACGTGCAATAGCAATCATTACTTCCAAACCGTATTTTGGAATATATTCAAAATCTTGTGTGTAATTTACATAGTTATAAATTCCATACAGCATAGCCCCATTTCTATGAATTTCTTCAAAAGTAATCTCCCATTCATTATGGCATTCTTCTCCGTTCATAGTAACCATTGGATACAAGGCAGCTCCATTTGTAAATCCTAATTTTTGGGCATTTTCAATCGCTTTATCCAACTGGTTGTAACGATAAAGCAATAAGTTTTTAGCTACTTGAGCATCTTTTGTACCCATATAAAAGGGAATACAATAAGCTTCTGTATCCCAATAGGTACTTCCGCCATATTTTTCTCCTGTAAATCCTTTTGGGCCAATATTTAAACGAGCATCAGTCCCCATATAAGTCTGATTTAATTGAAAAATATTAAACCGTATTCCTTGTTGTGCTTTTACATCACCTTCAATTACAATGTCTGCTGTACGCCAAATTGTTGACCATGATTGTTTTTGAAGATTCAATAAATCTTCAAATCTTAATTCACTTG
>JAMOMG010000072.1 GCA_027068695.1 Flavobacteriaceae bacterium | reverse complement strand
CATTACAAACATTTTTATCTAAATCTTTAAAAATAGATGCTATCGCAGTATTTTTGTCTTTGAAAAAGTATTGAGCTCCTATTTTTTCAAAGAAACCTCCTTTAATAAGAATATCCTGACTTACCACCTTCATTCCAGAAAAATAAATTTGGCCTCCTTTTGTTCTCCATTTTTCAACTTCATGCGTTAACCATTCAGCTCCTGCCAAATCAATAAAATTAATTCCATTAGAAAGAACTAATATATGTTTACTATCATGTTTTTCATAAAGATCCGTAAAGAAATTTGAAACTTCTTCTACTGCGCCAAAATAAAGAGAACCATCAATACGAATAATTTTTAATTGAGGGCATTCTTTTATTGAAGAATCTCTAATGATATTTATAAATTTTTTAGACTTATTTAAACCTAATTCTGCAATATTTGGTTTAGATGTTCTCTCAAGATAAAACACCAATGAAACTGCTATACCTAAAATTACAGCCTGTTCTAAATGTAAAAACAATGTACCTAATAAAGTCAAGGAAAATACTAATAATTCCCTTCTACTACTTTTGTAAATTAATTTTACATGCTTAAAATCAATTAAATTATAACCTACCAATAAAATGATGCCTCCCATTGCCGGTTTTGGTAAATAGGATGCATATTTTGCTCCAAAAAGTAAAACAAAAATTAAACCAATCCCAGCAATTATAGCTGAAAGAGGCGTTTTTGCACCTGCTTGATAATTAACACCTGAACGGGTAAAAGAACCTGAACTAGCATAGCAAGAGAAAAAACTAGGTATAATATTTGATAACCCCTGACCTATAAACTCTTGATTATTGTTTAACTTTTGATGTGAATGTAATGCCACAGCCCTTGAAATGGAAACCGCTTCTACTAAACCCAACAAGGCCAAAACAATTGCTCCTGGAAATAATTTTTGAAGCCAATCTAAACTAAAGTCTGGCACTTTAAAAGGTGGTAAATGATTTGGTATATGCCCTACTGTTTGAATTCCTGATTGCTCCCCTCCTAAGTAAATTGCAAGTACTGTACCCAAAACCATGGCTATTAGTAAATTAAATCTACCTATCTTTTTTATATATTTTTTCACTAAAATTGCTATTAATAGTGTAATTATAGCAACAATTAAAGTATATTTATTAGTTTCTCTAATATGAAGAATAATATAATTTACAACTTCATATATTTTTGATCCTTGTGGTACTTTTATTCCAAAAACATGTTTTAACTGTTTAAACGCAATTAAAATTCCAGCTCCTGCGGTAAATCCAATAACTACAGAGTTAGAAACAAAATCTACTAATTTTCCCATTTTAAAAAGCCCCATTAATAGCTTTATAACTCCTGCCATAAAAGACAACACAATGGTCATAGAGATGTACATATCAATTTCATTCTCAGGATGGTAATATTTTGTAATAATTGCAAAAACGACAATTGAACTAGTAGTGGTTGGCCCTGAAATTAAATGGTAAGACGATCCCCATAATGCGGCAATAATTGGAGCTAGCATAGCAATGTAAAATCCATAAACTGGAGGCATCCCTGCAATTAAAGCAAATGCTACAGCTTGTGGTATTACAATAATAGTTCCTGTTAAACCCGCAATTAAATCATCCTTCCAGGTTTTTTTAACTAAAGGAAGCCAATTCAAAAATGGAAATACTTGTTTTAAACTCATATTGTAAGTTTGTAATCTTATTTTAAAACAAAAATACAGCGAACTATTTTTAGTATTGTGACGTACATCACTTTAACTAGTTAAAATAATTTTGCTTGATCCTTTCCTTTAATTTTACCCAAATGTTTGTAGGCTAGTTCTGTTACCTCTCTTCCTCGAGGTGTTCGCATAATGAAACCTTCTTGAATTAAAAATGGTTCATACACTTCCTCTATTGTTTCTGTATTTTCACCTACAGCGGTTGCAATGGTTGTAATACCAACCGGACCTCCTTTAAATTTGTCAATAATAGTTGTTAAAATTTTATTGTCCATTTCATCCAATCCATGAGCATCAACATTTAAGGCGTTTAAGGCATATTTTGCAATTTCTATATTTATATTTCCATCTCCTTTTATTTGTGCAAAATCACGTACTCTTCTCAACAAAGCATTAGCTATTCGTGGCGTCCCCCTACTTCTACCTGCAATTTCAATGGCTGATTCCATGGAGATTGGCACTTTTAAAATGGTTGCACTCCGTTGTACAATGGTGGTTAATAATTCTGTTTTATAATATTGTAATCTATTACTAATACCAAAACGTGCTCTCATTGGTGCAGTTAACAATCCTGAACGTGTGGTAGCTCCTATTAACGTAAATGGCTCTAAATCTATTTGAACAGTACGCGCATTTGGACCTGTTTCAATCATAATATCAATGCGGTAATCTTCCATTGCAGAATACAAATATTCTTCAACAATTGGACTTAACCTATGTATTTCATCTATAAATAATACATCTCGTTCAGTTAAATTAGTTAATAAACCCGCTAAATCACCTGGTTTATCTAAAACAGGGCCTGAAGTAATTTTTAATCCAACGTTTAATTCATTAGAAAGAATATGAGCTAATGTTGTTTTTCCCAATCCTGGAGGCCCATGAAATAATGTATGATCTAAAGCTTCATTTCTTAAGTTAGCAGCTTCAACAAATATTTTTAAGTTTTCTAAAACTTGTTCTTGACCCGTAAAATCATCAAAAGTTAATGGTCGTAATTTTTTTTCAACCTCTACTTCTTCAGAGTTAAAATCTTTTTTTTCAGGATTCAAGTTTTCATTCATAGAAACAAAGATACTAGAAATAAAAAAACCTTTCTAAAAAATTAGAAAGGTTTTCAAAACAAAATATTTTAAATTTAAGATTCTTCTTCACCTTCATATAAAGGTGTAGTTTGCAAAACAAAATCTTCTGGAAGTCCTGGTTTACTATAATCATAAGGCCAACGATGAACAACTGGTAATTCTCCTGGCCAATTTCCATGAATATGTTCAATAGGTGTTGTCCATTCTAACGTGTTAGATTTCCAAGGGTTTTGAGTTGCTTTTTTCCCTTTGTAAATACTAATAAAGAAATTAGCTAAGAAAATAATTTGAGCCAATCCTCCTAAAATTGCAAATAACGTAATTACTACATTTATATCGGCTAAATCGTCAAATAAAGGAAATGCTGTATTTGAATAATATCTACGTGGTAAACCTGCCAAACCAACAAAGTGCATTGGGAAGAAAACGCCATAAGCTGCTACTGCAGTTATCCAAAAATGCCAATATCCTAGCGTTTTATTCATCATTCTTCCATACATTTTAGGGAACCAATGATATACACCTGCAAACATACCAT
>JAMOMG010000071.1 GCA_027068695.1 Flavobacteriaceae bacterium | reverse complement strand
TAGAATGTAGCGCAATGAGTACTAAATATTTAGGAAGTGAGTTTGATATTCATGGAGGAGGAATGGATTTGAAATTTCCTCATCATGAATGTGAAATAGCTCAATCTAAAGTTAAAAATGGTGTAAATCCTGTACATTATTGGATGCATGCTAATATGTTGATTTTAAATGGTGAAAAAATGTCTAAATCAACAGGGAATTATATTTTACCCAATGAGATATTTTCAGGTGAAAATAACATTTTGAGTAAACCATTTTCACCAAGTGTAACACGGTTTTTTATGTTACAGGCAAATTATAGAAGTATATTAGATTTTACCAATGCTGGAATTGAAGCATCTGAAAAAGGATATATTAAGTTAGAAGAAGCTGTGAATAACTTAGATAATATTACAGTGTCAAACAAGTCTTCAATTGATGTTAAAGCATGGAAACAAAAATGTTATGATGCTATGAATGACGATTTTAATACACCTATTTTAATTGCAAATTTGTTTGAAGCAGTTAAATTTGTGAATTTATTACTCGTTAAAAAAGAAACCATAACAGAAATAGATTTAAAAGAACTTAAATCAACATTAAAAGCCTTTTTCTATGATGTATTAGGGTTGAAAAATGAGATTCAACAAGATAGTTCAGATAAATTAACGGGTGTGATAGAATTATTAATTCAAATGCGAAAAGAAGCCAGAGACAACAAAAACTGGTCATTGTCTGACCAAATTAGAGATGAACTTTTAGCTTTGGGTATTCAATTAAAAGATGGCAAAGAAGGAACTACTTTCTCCGTAAATTAAGTTGAAAAGTTTCACTAAAATATTGGCAATTCCGTTTATTTGGTTGGTTCGTTTTTATCAAGCGGCAATATCTCCTTATACACCGTCAAGTTGTAGGTATTCACCAACTTGTTCAAGTTATACGTTAGAAGCACTTCAGAAACATGGGGTATTTAGAGGTGGGAAATTGGCAATTAAAAGAATTTTTAGTTGTCACCCTTGGGGAGGAAGTGGGTATGATCCGGTACCCGATAAAGTAGAGAAAAAAAATAAAAATTAAGTTTAATCATACCTAAAGTTACTACAACAAAACATTTATTATATATTTACAGTACTAAAAATAAAATTAATGATACTACTTCAAATTGATTGGAATCCATCACCAATATTATTCAAATTAGGCCCAGTTGCAATACGATATTATAGTTTAATGTTTGTATTCGCTTTTACATTAGGGTTGTATATAATGAAAAAAATATTTATAAATGATAAAATTCCATTAGAAAAGTTAGATTCATTATTTATGTACGCTGTTATTGCAACGTTGATAGGTGCAAGAATAGGGCATTTTTTATTTTATCAACCAGAATTTTTATTTAAACATCCCTTAGAAGTTTTGTTACCTGTTAAATTTTCACCAAAATTTGAGTTTACAGGATATAGGGGGTTAGCCAGTCATGGTGCTGCAATAGGAATAATTTTAGCCATGTATTGGTTTAGTAAAAAAATATTAAAAAAACCATTACTTTATATTTTAGATAGAATTGTAGTTCCTGTAGCGTTAGGAGCAATGTTTGTTAGGATTGGGAATTTAATGAATTCTGAAATTATTGGAAAACCTACAAATTCTAATTATGGTTTTATTTTTAGAAAATTAGGAGAAGATTTTCCTAGGCATCCAGCACAATTGTATGAAGCTATCAGCTATTTGGTAATTTTTATCATTCTTTGGTACATTTATTGGAAAACAGATAAAAAACAAAAATTAGGCTATATTTTTGGATTATTTTTTGTGTTGCTTTGGTCAGTTAGATTTGTAATTGAATTTTTCAAAGAAGCACAGGTTGATGACCGCGCTCAATGGGCGTTAAATACTGGTCAGTGGCTAAGTATTCCTCTCATATTTGTTGGATTTTATTTTATGTTTAGAAAAACAAAATCTTAAATTAACACCCAAAATAGTATACTTATATTTAGGAATAAGGGATTTTTATAAAGGTTGAATTTTAGAATTTTATTCCTAATAAAAAGGAATCTTTTGCTGTTAAAGTTTTTTTATATCTTTAGAAGATAAATGTAAACTTTATTCAATGAAAACTAAACTACTATTAATTGTAACCCTAAGCCTTACAATTACAACGTCATTTTCCCAAAAAAAAATAAATAAAACAAAACAAGCCATTATAAGTTCTGTAGAAGCGCATAAAGCAGACCTTATAAATATTAGTGATGAAATTTGGTCACTAGCAGAAACTGCTTTTGAAGAAAATAAATCTTCAAAATTATTAGCAGATTATGCCGAAAAACAAGGATTTAAGGTTGAACGCGGTGTAGCAGGTATACCAACTGCTTTTGTTGCTACTTATGGTTCTGGAAGGCCCGTAATAAGTGTTTTAGGTGAATTTGATGCACTTCCCGGTATTTCACAAAAGGCAAAACCAACAAAAGATCCAATTAATGAAGGAGAACCTGGTCATGGTTGTGGTCATAACTTATTTGGGTCTGCAAGTTTAGGAGCTGCAATCGCTATTAAAGAATTAATTGAGAGTGGTAAAATTAAGGGAACTGTCAAGTTTTTTGGAACACCAAGCGAAGAAAAATATTTTGGAAAAATTTGGATGGTACGAGCAGGGCTCTGGAATGATGTTGACGTTAATATAAGTTGGCATCCTGCTGCTGAAATTAAAGCAGATGTGCAAAGTTCATTAGCTTTGGTAGATTTTAAAATTGAATTTTACGGACAATCGGCTCATGCTTCCGCTGATCCATGGAATGGTAGAAGTGCATCAGATGCATTAGAACTATATACTACAGGGATTAATTACTATAGAGAACATGTAAAACCTACTGTAAGGATGCATTATCATATACAGGATGCAGGTAAAGTTGTAAATGTTGTACCAGATTATGCCAGACTTTGGATGCGAGTTAGAGATACAAAACGATCTGGATTAATGCCAGTTTATAAACAAGCTATGAAAATGGCTGAAGGAGCAGCAATTTTAGCCAATGTAGATTATAAGGTTTCACTGATTTCAGGAATATATGAAGTATTGGTGAATAGGGAAGGAGGTAAAATAATGCAAAATAATCTTGAATTATTAGGGCCTATTAATTATACTGATGAAGAAATTTCATTTGGAAAAAAAATACAGGAAGCTACAGGTAAAAAACAGGTAGGTATGGATAGTACCATAAAACCTTTAAAAGAAACAAGAGAGAACCCAGGCGGTGGCTCAACGGACGTAGGAGATGTTAGTTGGAATGTTGCAAATATAAATTTGGGTGTTACTACTGCACCAAAAGATACTCCTTGGCATTCATGGGCTGTAGTTGCCTGTGGAGGTATGAGTATTGGTCATA
>JAMOMG010000070.1 GCA_027068695.1 Flavobacteriaceae bacterium | reverse complement strand
AAAATCTATGTAACCCTTTGGTAATACAGTGATTGATAAATAATAAATTTATATTATCATTTTTAATTATGATTTATTTAACCTGAAAATTATCGATTTAAATTGTTTAAAAGCTAAATTAATTTAAAGTTTTTAACAAAAAAATTTGTTTGTTTTAATAATTGTATATACATTTGACGTATATACGATAGTAGTATAGATAATTGTTGTCCCCCCGAAGTTGAATAAAAATGATAAAAAGGATGAGTTAAACTTACCTGAATTTACAATTGAAAATATATTGCAAACAGGTAACTGGATGAATGAAAATTTTTCAGATCATTTGAAACAATACGCATTATCAATTCAACAATATAAAGTTTTACGTTCTTTAAAAGATTTAAATGGAAAACCTACAGACCTTTTAACTTTACAGTCTCAAATGGTTAGTAAAAATAGTAATACTACACGTTTGGTTGAAAAATTAAGATTGAAAGGACTAATTACAAGACGCCAAAATGAAGAAAATAGGAGGAAAGTAGATGTTAATATAACAGAATTAGGTTTAAATTTATTAGATGAAATAGCTCCAGCACAATTAAAATTTGAAAAGAGTATTGTAGGTAATTTGTCTAAAAAAGAAATTTTAAGTCTTAATACATTATTAGAGAAAATTAGGAGTAAATAAATCAACCCAAAATAAAAGGTTATTTTTCAATCCAGATATTTAACCCCTAAATATTTTGATTATAAATAACTTGCAGTTAGAATAGTAAGAATGAATAATTAGTAAGAGATTATGAAAAAGTAAATCAACCCTTAGAGGTAGTCACACTGTAGTCACATACTTATAAAGCAGTCCGAAAAGTGCTTTAATTAAGTTAGATGGTTAGTAAGAACTTTGTTTCTGCCTCTTTTTTTAAAAATTAAAATAATATAGGAAGAATAAATTAACCTAAACGAGCCAAAACCCCAAATTTATGATAGTAATTGTCATCACTCTGGCTATTATGTTCTATAGTAGCAAGTTTCAAAATAGAAATAACATTTCTGAATTTTTGAAACAAATTTATGCCATAACTTTAGCTAATTTAAGCAATTTTTCACGTGAAAAATTAGCTGAATCTATGTGCATATCTAAAATCAGTCGCAACATAATTATCAAAGCACACCATTCCCACAACGGTTAGTAAGAAGATAATAGTTGCGACTGTATTTTAATGTTAAACCCCTAAAACCCCAAACTAGCATGAAAACAATTTATTTTAAACTAGCATTAATTATTATAATTAGTAGTACTGTATTTAACTCATGTGCTAAAGAAGATGATGGTAT
>JAMOMG010000069.1 GCA_027068695.1 Flavobacteriaceae bacterium | reverse complement strand
ATCTAATACTTTTGTAGGAAGTTTTACGCTTCACAACAAAGAACATGATTTTATTTTAGATAAAAATTCAATAAAAGAATTTAAGAATACGCCACCTAAAACATCATTAAACACACCTTTTGAATTAAAAAATAATGAAGCCGTTGTAAGCTATATTTATAAGGAAAAAAAGTATTTTTATAAAGTAAAAAATGTTATTGAAGTAAAAGAAATACAGTACCCATCAAGAAATAAGAATAGTGTAAAAATTTTATAATCAGTAGTTTATGAGTTTTTAGTTATGTTTTAAAATTTGTGGCACAAAAATTGAAACTGTAAAGGTGTAACCAAAACAAATGATTATGAGAACTTTAAAATTACTTTTCACAACCGTAGTAGTCGGAATATTGTTTACATCATGCAGTGTTATAATTGATGAGTTTAATGACCCATACTATGTAGACTTAGAAGGTGTTGTAACGGCATACGATTTATGGTATATAGATTACAATCAAACAACTGGAATTGGAGACGTTCCTTTTTTATCAAAAGCTTTTACAATATCATTTATAAATGGAAAACTATACGCAAATAATAACTTAGTTGGAATTGGAACGACAGGAAATGGATATGGTATTTTGGTTGGATATTACGATACCTTTAATGGAAGTTTAGAAATAGACCATGATTTAGATGGATATTTTAATTTTGAAGTTGTTCAATTATCAACTGATAGATTAAAATTAGTAGATAATTACAATAATGTAAGCTATTATTTAGAAGGTTATCAGAAATATAGTTTTGATTTTAATCAAATATTTTATGATAATATAGAATACTTTTTACAAGAGTATGATGCTTGGGAAAAAACAGATGTAAGTGCCACGGGTAATTTAAATGAATTTGATAATGAAAATTATTTAGCTTTTACACCTGAAAATATAACAACATTTTATTCTTCTCAAGATAGAGTTGGCACAAATATTGATGAGATATACTGGGATTATGTTGGAGGTTACTCTGTGGCAAATGTACAAGGATATGACAATCTAAAAATTTTAACATTAGATTATGATTCTGTGGGCAATGAGGAGTTTGAGTTAACCGTTATAAATGATGAAAAGATTAGTTTGTATCATATAAATTCTGGAACAACGTATGAATTTACAGGAGTTGGATATATTCAATATTTAAAATCTAGTTCAACCAAAGAAACTGTAGGTAATGAAGGTAGAAAACGAACTAAAGTAACAAGAGAAACAAAAATAAGAAGAAATTTAAAATAAAGTTTGGTTAGTTGATTTTTGGTTGGTTATTTTTATAACCAATTAAGTCAAACCGCTCCTGTTAAGGAGCGGTTTTTTTGTACCTTTATAATTTAAAATAAAACAATAATGAATAATAAAACAGCATTTATTACGGGAGCAACTTCCGGAATTGGAAAAGCAACAGCACAACTTTTTGCCAAAAATAAGATACGGTTAATACTGTGCGGAAGACGAAGTAATCGTTTAGCTCAGCTAAAAAAAGAATTAGGGAACTTAACCGATGTTACTACCTTACAATTTGATGTTAGTAATAGAGATGAAGTTTTTAAAGCCATAGCATCACTTCCAAAGGAATTTCAAAAAATAGATATCTTAATAAATAATGCAGGTAATGCACATGGTTTAAGCACTATTCAAGAAGGGAATTTAGATGATTGGGATGCAATGATAGACATAAATATTAAAGGTTTGTTGTATGTTTCAAGGGGTATACTTCCAAAAATGATTGACAGAAATAATGGTTTTGTAGTTAACATTGGCTCTATTGCAGGAAAAGAAGTTTACCCAAACGGAAATGTATATTGTGCGTCAAAGTATGCTGTTAATGCTTTAAACAAGGCAATGAGAATAGATTTAAACAATTATAATATTAGAGTAGCTGCTATTCACCCTGGCGCCGTTGAGACTGAATTTTCAGAAGTTCGTTTTAAAGGAGATAAGGAAAAAGCTAAAAATGTATATAAGGGGTTTAAAGCACTGAAAGCTGAAGATATTGCCGATATTATTTATTTTGTAGTAACAAGGCCATACCACGTTAATATAGAAGATTTAATAGTATATCCAACGGCACAGGCAAGTGCAACTATTTTAAATAAGGAATAAGAGTTTAAAATGATTAACAAACGGTTATTAATTAAAAATTTATTAGCTCATAATGATGAGAATAGCTTTTATGACAAAAAGCAAAAAATATCATTAGATACGAATGAAGGAAAAGCTAAATTTTTAAAACATGTTTGTGCATTATCAAATTCAAATCCTAAAAATAATTCATATATAGTTATTGGTGTTGAAGACCAAACGAATAAAATTGAAGGAGTAGATTTTTTCGATGACAGCAAAATTCAAAATCTTATTAATTCCTATTTTGAAAATCCACCACAAATTCAATATGAAAATATCCCTTTTCCCAGATTACCTAGGCATAAGGTTATTGGCTTAGTAACAATTCATTCTAATAATAAAGTTACCTATTTAAAAAAAGCTATTTGGAAGTATGTAAAAGGAAGAATTTTCTTCAGAAGAGGTAGCAACTCTATGTCTACTTTAGGAAAGTTTGAACTAAAAAACACTAATCAGGCTATTGTTGAAGCTATAGAAATTAATGCGAGTAACAATATTGAGTTAACATTAGATGGCGTTTTTGACTTTTTTAAACGGCACAAAAAAATATTTCATCCAACATATAAAGTTTTTAATGAACAATTTGTACTATGTTGGGCAGGAGAAAAAAAGAAAGTAGGTGATAAAGTCTTTTATTCTCGTGTAGATATAGAATTAATTAATGAACGAGTACGACTTTTTTATTCAGCTTTAGATGAAGTCAAAATTGAATATAACCATAGGTCATTTATTATTACTGAATATGTTTATTTAAGAATTAAAGATGATTTTGATTATTATCCATTTGAAAAAACAGTAATTCATTTTAAAGATAATGGGAAACATGATATTGTTAGCGAACTAATATTTCAGCCTCCTAAGTTTAATAAAACAGTTTTACTTCACATATTTAATAATTGCAATGCAATTTTAATGAAGTTAAAAAATAAAACACCACTTACTCAGCTCGAATTAATTGATTTACAAGAATTACCAACCAATTATATGATTTGTGTTTTAAATAAAATCAAAGGAGCTAAACTTAAGTTAGAGGAAGCACGAGATATTTTGAGAAACTTAGAAGATAAATCGACTTATATTAAGTATAAAGAAGCGGTTAGAGTTTTAAGAAAAGTAAAAAACAAATAAAAACCACTTTATAAATTAAAGTGGTTTTTATTTAGTATAAAATTTTTACTACAAGTCAAATTTAATACCTTGTGCTAAAGGTAATTCGGTAGTATAGTT
>JAMOMG010000068.1 GCA_027068695.1 Flavobacteriaceae bacterium | reverse complement strand
TATCATATGCTTATTGCTATTCAGCAGATGGCTAATTCTTCACAAAATATTGTTGAAGATGGAACGTCTCAAGAGAAAACATTGTCTATTTACAACCTAATAATGGACGGAGGTTTAGGTGGTCAAATTATTATTGCTTTACTGGTTGTTTTATTAGTTGTTGCACTTTACATTTATTTTGAACGTTTTTTTACTATAAAAGCAGCTTCAAAAACTGACAGTAATTTTATGAACAAGATTAGAGATTATGTATCTCATGGAAAATTAGATGCAGCCAAAGTATTATGTGCACAAGTAAACTCACCTGCCTCTCGTTTAATTGAAAAAGGAATATCGAGAATTGGAAAACCTTTGGCTGATATTCATACTGCCATTGAAAATGCTGGACGGTTAGAAATTTATAAATTAGAAAAAAATGTAAGTGTATTAGCAACAATTGCTGGAGCAGCTCCTATGATAGGTTTTTTGGGAACTGTAATAGGAATGATTGTTGCCATTCATGAAATTGCAAATGCTGGAGGGCAAATAGATATTAAAATGTTATCTGATGGATTGTACACAGCAATGACAACAACTGTTGCGGGACTTATTGTTGGAATAATTTCGTATATTCAATACAACCATTTGGTGGTTAGAACTAATAAAGTTGTTTATGAAATGGAGGCCAAATCGGTTGAGTTTTTAGATTTATTGAACGAACCTATTTAATTATGGATATTAGAGGTAGAAATAAGATAAATCCAAATTTTAATATGTCGTCTATGACGGATATTGTATTTTTGCTACTCATATTTTTTATGATCACTTCAACCTTGGTTACAACAAGCGCATTGGATATTTTACTGCCCAAGGCCAGCGGTAAAACTGAAAATAGAAAATCTGTTTCAGTAAGTATTACTAAAAAATTAGTGTATTATATTGATAATAAAAAAGTGAAAGAATCTAAATTGGAACAAAACTTGTTAACATTGTTATCGAAGAAAGAAAAACCAACCATAGTTTTAAGAGCTGAAGAGGGTGTTCCAATTGAAAAAGCGGTAAAAATTATGGATATTGCAAACCGTAATAGATTTAAAGTAATACTGGCAGTCCGTCCTAAATAAGATGATTCGTTTTTTAAATACAAAAAATAAAAGAAAGTCAGCAGTACTTACAAGTATAATAATGAGCCTATTACTGGTTTCTATTTTTTTTATTGGAATAACGTATTTAGACCCTCCAGAAGAATATGGTATTGCGGTGAACTTTGGAACATCAAATGTTGGTATGGGGAATGTTCAACCTAAAGAGCCACTAAAAACTATTTCAGAACAAAAAATAGTGGAGGAGAAACAAGAAGAAGTTCAAGAAATAAGTGAGCCTAAAATTAAAGAAAAAGTATCTGAAGCGGTAGAAGATGTTGCAACACAAAATAACGAAGAATCAATTGCCATAAAGAAAAAACAGGATGCAAAGCGTAAAGCAGATGAAATTGCAAGAAAAAAACAACTAGAAAAAGATAAAATAGAGAGAGCTAAACAGGCGGCTATAGCAAAACAAAAAGCTGAAGAAGCAGCAAAAAGAAAAAAATTAGATGCTTTAATAGGCGGAATCAATAATTCTAGTGGGGCGGCAAGTGGAGGAGAAGGAAATGATTTAACACCAGGAGATAAAGGAAATATCAACGGAGATACAAATGCTAATGGTTATTACGGAAATGGAGGTGGAGGAGGAAATGGTGATTATAATTTAGGTAATAGGAAACCAGTAAATCGCCCAAAGCCTAATTATATTTGCAATGAAGAAGGTTTGGTAGTAGTTAGAATAGAAGTTAATATTTATGGAAAAGTTATAAAAGCAACACCGGGAGTTAAAGGGTCTACAAATACAGCTCAATGTTTATTAATTCAGGCTAAAGAAGCAGCTTTAAAAACAAAATGGCAACCAGACACAAATGCTCCATCTAAACAAGTAGGAACTATAAAATACAGATTTTCACTTTCTCAATAATTTTAATGAATTATACCGAAACTACTGATTGGATGTTTTCACAATTGCCAATGTTCCAGAGGCAAGGGAAAATGGCTTTTAAAAAAGATTTAACAAACAGTATTGCGTTATCTAAGCATTTAAACAATCCTGAAAAACAATTTAAATCAATTCATGTGGCTGGCACCAATGGCAAAGGTTCTACAAGTCATATAATTGCTTCTGTTTTACAAGAAGCAGGCTATAAAGTTGGACTATATACTTCACCTCATTTAAAAGATTTTAGAGAGCGTATTAAAATTAATGGCAAAGTAATTCAAAAAATTGATGTTATAAATTTTATTAAAAAAAATAAATCTTTTTTAATAAGAAATAAACTTTCTTTTTTTGAAATGACCGTAGGTTTGGCATTTGATTGCTTCGCAAAACAAAAGGTTGATATTGCAATAATTGAAGTGGGGTTAGGAGGAAGGTTAGATTCTACAAATATTATAAGTCCTGAAGTATCAGTTATTACAAATATTGGATTAGATCATACGCAATTTTTAGGAGAGACACTTCCGGAAATTGCTGTTGAAAAAGCAGGTATTATAAAAAAGGGAATTCCTGTTGTAATAGGAGAGTTTCATAAAGAAACATTCTCTATTTTTAAAAAAATTGCACTAAAAAAAGAATCTCCTTTATTTTTAGCTTCTTCTACAATTAAAAAGATATATCCATCAGATTTAAAAGGAGTTTATCAAATACATAATATTAAAACAGCCATTGAAACTATAAATATCTTAAAAACAAAAGGATATACTATTACTGAAGAAAATATTAAGAAAGGCTTAAACAATGTTATTAATAATACAGGGCTTTTAGGAAGGTGGCAACAGTTAAACGAAAACCCAAAAGTTTTTTGTGATACAGGGCATAATAAAGAAGGATTAAATTACGTAATTCGTCAATTAAAAGCGGTGCCTTTCGAAAATTTACATATTGTTTTAGGGGTTGTAAGTGATAAAGACTTAAAATCAGTTTTACCAATATTTCCCAAAAAGGCAACGTACTACTTTTGTAAACCAAATATTCCTAGAGGCCTAGATGCAAAAAAATTGCAAAAAGAATGTTTGAAATTTGAATTGATGGGAAATACCTATACCTCTGTAAACAAAGCATATAAATATGCTTTAAAAAATGCCACTAAAAACGATTTGATTTTTATAGGAGGAAGTACTTTTGTTGTTGCAGAAGTTGTTTAATTTATTATTTCAATTTTTTACAAAAAATCATTGTGTAATAAAAAATCAAGTTATATATTTGCATCCGCTTAGGGCAATTAGCTCAGTTGGTTCAGAGCACCTCGTTTACACCGAGGGGGTCGGGGGTTCGAATCCCTCATTGCCCACACCAATTACAATCCTGATGAATTTT
>JAMOMG010000067.1 GCA_027068695.1 Flavobacteriaceae bacterium | reverse complement strand
CCTGGTAAATTTTTGGTAAGCGAGGCGGGTGTATTTTTAGCAAATGTAAATGTTGTTAAACAAACAACTTCAACTGTTTTTGCCAGTGTAGATTCAGGTTTCAACCATTTAGTTCGTCCAATGATGTACGATTCATATCATCATATTCATAACATATCAAATCCTAAAGGACGTGAACGCTATTACTCTGTAGTAGGTTATATTTGTGAAACGGATACTTTTGGCTCTAACAGAAGAATTAGCGAAATTAAAGAGGGTGATACGTTGTGTTTTAATAATGCCGGTGCTTATTGTTTTTCAATGGCTTCTAATTATAATTCTCGCTATAAACCTGCTGAAGTATTACTTTATAATGGCAAAGATTATCTAATTAGAAAGCAAGAAACTTTTATTGATTTACTCAAAAACCAAGTTGTAATTGATTTAGAATAAACAACGTTTTAAAAAGTTTTTAGTAACTTTTAAATATTCGTAAAATTTATATCAAAATACTATTAATTAAATAATCAACAAGACCTCTGGTAAATAAAATAGCAAAAGTTTAATAAAAACTTTGAGTAATTAAAAAAATAGTTACATTTGCCCTATGCAATTAATGAAATTACATCAATTAAGAAAAAACGCAACTATATTGCGCAGTCTTGTTATTGCTACTACTACAATTACGATTACCCTTTAGGGTTGTCAATATATTCATATAATCCGTCCGTTAAATATTTCGTTTTCAAAAGATTTTGGAACAAGGAATATCAAATAAAAAACTTAAATCAAGATAAATAAAATTAATACAAATGAAAGTATTAAAATTTGGAGGATCATCGGTAGCTTCCTCAGAAAACATATACAAGGTAATCGATATCGTAAAAAAAAGTGCTGAAAATTCTAAAACAACTGTTATTGTATCTGCACTGGGTGGAATTACAAACCTACTCTTAGAAGCTGGTGAGTTGGCTTGTGCTAATAATGAACTCTATAAAGAAAAATTAAAAGCTATTGAAGAACGCCATCTACAAGTCGTTAGAAAATTAATACCAATAAATAATCAAAGTGGCGTTTTAGGAACTGTAAAAAAAATGCTGAATAAATTAGAAAACATACTTGAAGGTGTTTTTTTAATTAATGAATTATCTAATAAAACAGCTGATAAAATTGTTTCATTTGGTGAATTATTCTCATCATATATTATTGCTGAAGCAATGAAGAATAAGGATTTAGACGTTACTTTAAAAAATACTCAAGAATTAATATTTACTGATGAAAATTTTTCAAATGCAGCTGTTAAGTTTAAAGAAACAAATGAGGCAATCAAAGATTTTTTCAAACAAAACAAAACAAAAATAGTTATTTTACCTGGATTTATTGCTTCTACTAAAAAGGGGGAAACTTCTACTTTAGGACGTGGAGGATCAGATTATACCGCAGCAATTATTACTGCAGCAGCAAATGCTAAAATACTCGAAATTTGGACTGATGTAAGCGGGATGTATACTGCAAATCCAAAATTTGTACGTCAATCATTCCCTATAAAAAATATTTCGTATCAAGAAGCAATGGAGTTGTCTCATTTTGGAGCAAAAGTTCTCTATCCTCCAACAATTCAACCTATACTAGAAAAAGAAATACCAATTGTAATAAAAAATACATTTAATCCTGAAGAAGATGGGACTTTAATTACGAAAATATCTTCAAACAAAAATCCAATAAAAGGAATTAGCCATATAGAAAATATGACACTTATTACCTTAGAAGGCAGTGGAATGATTGGTATCCCTGGTTTTTCTAAACGTTTATTTGGTGCATTATCTCAAGAAAAGATTAACATATCTCTTATAACTCAGGCTTCTTCAGAGCATTCTATATGTATTGCTATTGATAATATTGATGCTGAAAAAGCAAAGTTGTTAATTGATACAGAATTTGTTTATGAAATAGAACAACACAAAGTAAAACCTTTACTTGTTGAAAAAAACAATGCCATTATTGCTTTGGTTGGTGATAGAATGAAAAGTCATCAAGGTATAAGTGGTAAAATGTTTAGTACATTGGGTAAAAATAATGTTAATATTAGAGCTATAGCTCAAGGTGCATCAGAAAAAAACATCTCGGCAGTAATAGCTCACAAAGATGTTAAAAAAGCTTTAAACACGCTGCATTCAACCTTTTTTGAAAATCAAATAAAACAGTTAAACCTGTTTGTAGTTGGTGTTGGAAATGTGGGAAGCAAGTTACTAAATCAAATTAAAAACCAACAACAGTATTTAGTTGAGAATTTAAAAATTCAAGTGAGAATAATAGCTATTACAAACTCTAAAAAAATGTTATTTAATGAAGATGGTATCGATTTAGACAACTGGAAAACACCTCTAGAGAGTGCAGAAAGTTTAAATATGGACTTATTCCTCACCAAAGTAATTGAGCTAAATTATAGAAATAGTATTTTTGTTGACAATACGGCTAATGAAAATATTGCCAGTTTATATGCTGATTATTTGAAAGAAAGTGTTGCGGTTGTTACTTGTAATAAAATTGCATGTTCTTCAAATTATTCAAATTATTTAAACCTAAAAAAATTATCACGTGAATACAATGCTCCATTTTTATATGAAACTAATGTGGGTGCAGGTTTGCCAATAATTGATACTCTTAAAAATCTGATAGCATCGGGCGATAAAGTAATTGAAATACAAGCTGTTCTATCTGGTAGTCTAAACTTTATATTCAATAATTTTAATGCTGAAAATTCATTTTATGAGGTAGTTAAACAAGCGGGTATTGAAGGTTTCACTGAGCCAGATCCACGAATAGATTTAAGTGGCATTGATGTTATGCGAAAAATACTAATTTTAGCTCGTGAGAGTGGTCTAAAATTAGAATTAAATGACATTAAAAATAAATCATTTTTACCTAAAACTTCTCTAAATAGTGATTCAGTTGAAGGTTTTATGAATACCTTAAAAAAAGAAGTAACTCATTTTAATAAAATTAGAGAAAAGGCTGCATCAAATAATTGTAGATTAAAATATGTTGCTCAATTAAACAACGGCAATGCAAAAGTTAGCTTAGAAGAAATTGCTCCTAATCATCCCTTTTATAATTTAGAAGGAAGTGACAATATTGTCCTTTTTTTTACAGATAGATATAGACAACAACCTCTAATTATTAAAGGTGCTGGTGCTGGTGCTGATGTTACTGCTTCAGGCTTGTTTGCTGATATTATTAGAATTGGAAATAATTAAATATTATGAATGAACTTAAAATATTTACACCTGCAACCATTGCAAATATTTCTTGTGGATTTGATGTATTAGGTCTAGCACTCGATACTATTGGTGACGAAATGACCATAAAAAAAGTTACTCAAAAAGGAATACGAATTACAAAAATAA
>JAMOMG010000066.1 GCA_027068695.1 Flavobacteriaceae bacterium | reverse complement strand
AGACGACCCAACGTTTGACCGTCTGCATCAACTAATACCCACTCTTTAGTAACGGTATTTTTGTTAGCTGATACTGTTTTGTAACTTAATGTATTCACAATTAAATTCTTTGTTATAGTTAAACATTCATTTTATCCCCTAAAAAGGGAGTGCAAATGTACAAACTATTATTTAGATAACAAACAGTAAGTTGTCGATATTTACAGGGGAATATATTTGTAGTTATAAATATATTCCCCTGTATTTTAATGAGAGGGTTTTTAGGTGATTTTATTTTATCCTTGCCTGAAGTTCAGGAATTACATTTGAGTAGCTCCTAAGAATTCTATCCCATTCTTTATACAATTCATCACTTTTAACACTTGTCATTGTTCTACCCGATTCCTCACTAACTAATTTAACTTTGAAAGTTAAAGGGCTGTCTGAAGTTTGTTTAATAATAATACGGGTTCTAATAGTGTTTTGTTTAAAAACTTTAAGTGACCAAGCGGTTCTTAAGTAGCCAGTTTCTTTATCCGTCATTTCTATAACATCAATATTTGAAAGAATTATCTGATTGATTAATTTCCATGCTTTGGTTTTGCTAATTGTACATTTTAATTCAATATCAACATTTGCAATATCAGTTTGAATTGAGGCGTCAAAAGCATCATCTCTAACTAATTGCATATAATAAGATTTTGGTGGTTTTGCCATCCCTTTTTTATTACAGAAGTCTATTTGCTCTGTTAAGAAACCTACTTTTTTTACAACTACAGTTATACAGCCTTTAGACGGAACAACTATTTCCAGATTACCTTTACCTAGTAATTTTCCATTAATCCAAATTTCGGCATCTGACTCTGAGACTCCAAAATCTATTTTTCTTTTTCCTATTAGGTTAAGCATTGGATTATCCCCTGTTGTTTTAATTGTTTCTTTTCCAGTAAAAGTATTTACTGTAAGAATACAAAGTAAGATGAATAGTATTTTTTTTAACATTTTTTTGAATTTAAGTTTTGCTAATTTAATTATTTTTGGGAAAATGAAGCTAATTAAGCTAAATTAATGTGCCTCTAACCAGTTTTTTCCTTCACCAATATCAACAGTTAATGGAACTGAAAGTTTAAAAGCATTTTCCATTTCTTGTTTAATAATAGGTTTTAAAATGTTTAATTCGTCATTATGCACATCAAAAACCAATTCATCATGGACTTGCAGTAACATTTTTGAATTAAATTTTTGTTTTTTGAATCGTTTGTAAATATTAATCATGGCAATTTTTATAATATCTGCAGCACTTCCTTGTATTGGTGCATTTACAGCATTTCGTTCATCTCCAGACCGAACAATAGCATTTTGAGAATTGATATTTTTTAAATATCTGCGACGTCCTGAAATTGTTTCAACATACTCGTTTTCACGAGCAAAATCTATTTGACTTGAAATATATTGTTTTAACGTGGGAAATGTTTTGTAATAACTATCTATTAATTCTTTAGCTTCAGCTCTGGTTTTGTTTAATTGTTGTGCTAAAGTAAAAGCTCCCTGCCCATAAATAATACCAAAATTAACAGCTTTTGCATCGCCACGTTGCTCTTTGGTAACTTCATTTAATGGTATTCCGTAAATTTTTGCTGCAGTAGAAGCATGAATATCTTCACCTCTATTAAAAGACTCTATCATACTTTTATCATTACTTAAAGAAGCAATAATACGTAACTCAATTTGAGAGTAATCAGCCGCTACTAAAGTGTAATTTTCATTTCTTGGCACAAAAGCTTTTCTAACTTGCCTTCCTCGTTCTGTTCTAATAGGAATGTTTTGAAGATTTGGATTAATAGAACTCAACCTTCCTGTTGCTGCTACAGCCTGACTAAAAGTTGTGTGAATACGACCTGTTTTTTTGTTTACTTCATTTGGTAAAGCATCAACATAGGTGTTTTTTAGTTTCACTAATCCGCGCCATTCCAATATCTCTTTTACTATTTTATGTTTTGGAGCTAGCTTTGATAAAATTTCTTCACCAGTTGCATATTGGCCTGTTTTTGTTTTTTTTGGCTTTTCAACTAATTTTAAGTGCTCAAATAAAACATCACCCAGTTGTTTTGGAGAAGCTAAGTTAAATTCAATATTGGCTTCTTTGTAAATGGTGTTTTCTAAGTTTTGTATGTCTTCTATTAATTTTTCAGATAACGAATTTAAAAAATCAGCATCAAGCCTAATTCCCTCTAATTCCATAGAAGCCAATACACGAAGCAGCGGAATTTCAATATCAGTGTATAGTTTTTTAAGATTTAACTTAACCATATCCTTTTCGAAAATTAATTTTAACTGTAATGTTAAATCAGCTTTCTCAACTGTAAAATCGGCTTGTTTTTCTAATTCAATTTTGCGTAAAGAGCGTTGGCTTTTGCCTTTTTTACCAATCAATGATTCTAAAAGGGTTGGCTTGTAATTTAAATAAGTTTCAGAAAGAACATCAAGATTATGGCGCATATCTGGATTTAACAAATAGTGTGCTAACATCGTATCAAATAAATTCCCCTTTAATTTAACAGCATAATTATAAAGAACTTTAATGCTATACTTTATATTGTGTCCTACTTTTTCAATAGCTTTATTTTCAAAAAATGGACTAAATTGTTTTAGTATTTCTTTTGTTTTTTCTTTATTTTCTGAAAGGTTAACATAGTAGCCTTTTCCTTTTTCGTAACAGAATGCAACACCAATAATGTCAGCTTCAAAAGAGTTTGTACCAATGGTTTCTATAAAAAAACTTACAGATTTTTGAGCCAGTAGTTTTTCAAGTAATAACTTCCTTGAAAAAGACGTATCAACAAATTGATAAAAATGCTCAGCGTTCTCAGTAGTTTTGTATCCAGAATTATTTTCTATATTTTCTTCAGTAACAGCAAATAAGTCAAATTGATGTGATATTGTTGAGGGTTGTGGTTTTTCAGTACCAGAACCTTTTTGTTTTTGAGTTTGCTCTTCATGTTTAGGAAAAGACTCAAATATTTTTGGAAGGCTATCAGCAATACGTCTAAATTCTAATTCTTTAAAAATTTCAGTTGTTTTGTTAAAATCAGGATGATTTAATTCGAAGTCTTTTTCGTGAAATTTCACAGGGCAATCTAATAAAATAGTTGCCAGCTGTTTAGAAAGCAATCCAAGTTCTTTGTTTGCTTCCACTTTTTCTCTCATTTTCCCTTTTAGTTCATGTGTATTTGCTAACAAATTTTCCATACTTCCGTATGTTTTTAAAAACTTTTTGGCAGTTTTGTCTCCAACACCGGGTAATCCAGGAATATTATCAACAGCATCTCCCATCATTCCCAAATAATCGATTACTTGTTCAGGTTTTTCAACTTCAAATTTTTTCTGAACTTCAGGAATTCCCCATATTTCAATACCATTTCCCATTC
>JAMOMG010000065.1 GCA_027068695.1 Flavobacteriaceae bacterium | reverse complement strand
TTGTTGTTGTAATTCTTCATTGGCTTTAAGTTTCTCAATATATTCTGTAAAAAAGGCTATTTGTTCTTCTTTACTCATAGAAGCAACTTTTAATATACTATCATTTGTTTTTACAATTTTTTCATAAAAAATAACTTCATTTAAATTATTCCGCTTTCTGGTTAAACGTCTTATGCGTTTCGTGTGTTTTTCTTTCGTTATATTTAAAATACTATCGTAATACAACCCTGCAGTAATAAACTTAGCTTTATCAAAATACAAATCTCCAATAGCTTGGTATGTAATCTCTTTTTGTAAATTATTTGTTTTATTTGCTTGTAAAGATTTTTTATAATACTCAATAGCATCACCTAAACCTATTTGAGTTTCTAAAGTACCTAACTGATGGTATATTTCATCTAAATAAGGCCTGTTATCTCTATCTTTTAATAATTTTTTCAAAATATCAATATTCGCTAAAACTTCTTCTTTTGTTGATGCGTTTTTTGCTTTTTCAATATATGCATGAATTTTGTATTTAAAGGGAGCTTTTTTAAAATTTATTAACTCTTGAAATGAAGTATTAGAGGAATCAATTAATTTTTTTTCTCTGTAAATTTGTCCAAGTATAAATAAATTTCGGGCTGTTTGTTCGTTATTATTATCTGCTAAAACTGCCTTCTTCAAGTGATTAATCACTTGTTGTAAACTATCAGTTTTCACATAGGCCATTGCAATTGCAGTATGGGCTTTCTCTTTAATTTTATCTTTTAACTCCTCTTCTTTTAATAGCTTATTTAAGTTTTCAATAGCTTGTTCCTCATTTTGCAAACGAATAAGGGTTTTTGCTTGCCAAATTTTGGTTTCATTAATCAAATCTGCATTTGGGTAGTTTAAGATTACAAAATTGAAGGCTTCTAATGCTGGTACAAACCTCTTAGAATAATAGCGAGATTTTCCTAATAATAAATACGCATCATCTATTTGGCTATTTCGTTCTTGTCTAGCAATTAACATAGAATGTTTCTGAATTGCTTTTACCGCTTTTTCTTCTGCTTTTTCAAATTGTATAGATGAGTTACCTGATTTATTTTTTGCTCCTGGTAGTGCTAATACATCTATTTTTAAAGGTTCAATAGGTAGTCGTTTCCAATAATTATCACTGTAGTTTGAGTTTAATTCAATCAACCCCTTTCTAAGAGCTTCATTCCCATTATAAAGTACATTGTACTTTGTGGCCATAGCCTGAAAATTTCGATTTAAAAAAGCATCTTTTTTTGTTGAGCAACCTGCAACAAAAAGAATAATAAAAAAAGTACCTACTATTTTAAAAATATTTTTCAAAAGAAAATGTTTTACTCGCCTCTAACTATTTATTTACTACAATTATTGTTAAAGGGTTGTAAAAATACAAAATTATGTGTATTTATTTTATTACACAGAGAAATAGGATTCCAATTCTTTTAGTGTTTCTTTTGATGTTTTTAAGTCTTTAACCACATTACCTTTATCTAGCACTACAATGCGTTCACAAACTTCGGTTACATGACCTAAATCATGACTTGAAATTAATACTGTTGAATTATTATTTTTAGTTAATTCTTTTAGCAGTATTTTAAGTCTAATTTGAGTTGTTGGATCTAAATTTGCAAATGGTTCATCTAACACAATTACTTCAGGGTTTCCAATTAATGCAGAAACAATTCCTGCTTTTTTCTGATTTCCTTTAGATAAATCTCGTAAATATTTTTTCTTTCCTAAAATCTCATCATTAAAAATTTCTTTAAATTGTTGTAAAAACACGTCAATATCTGCTTTGTTTAACCCTCGTAATTCACCTATAAAATAGAAGTATTCTTCTGGAGTTAAATAACCTATTAAAAAACTTTCATCAATAAATGCAGAAGTAAAAGGTTTCCAATCTTCACTTTTGTTTACTTCAATATTATTATTGGTAATAAATCCGGTAGTTGGACTTATTAAATCGAGTATTAAATTAAAAAAAGTGGTTTTCCCTGCACCATTATTACCTACTAAACCAAAAGTTTGCCCGTCTGGAATTGTTAATTCTTCAATATTTAAAACCTGAACGTTGTTGTATTTTTTTGTAAGATTGGTTACGACTATCATTTTTTACTGTTTTTTTGAAGTTGGTTAATTTTTTTCGTTATACGCTGCAATAGTTTTATATTTTCCTTTTTGGTAAATACTTTCAATTTTACTTAAAAAGAAGTTTCTAAAGATAATTCCTAAAACACCACTTAAGCCTAAAACTAAAAGCCCTGCTTCAAAATTTATAAATTTATATGGAATATAAAACAGCAACATAGGCAATACCATTTTGGGTAAGGCAATAAGCATTTGAGTTGGATTAAATCCGTTAGTATTGCTAAATGCTTTTGCTTTTACATTCAACTCAATTGGAACTCTGTTTAAAGCTCCACCAAACAACGTAATAAAAGAGTTTAAACCAATGTTAAATAATGCTCCGGCTACAATCATGCCGTAAATTTTCCATCCAAAATATAGATATGGTGTACTTAAAATAAATGAAAGTGTAACAGCAAAAACCATTAAATACCACTTAGATTCTAAGTATTTTTTATATGGAATATTCTGACTCATTAACAGTTTGTAATATTCACTATCCCAAGATGGCACCAATTGACCAAAAGTTAATAGAAAACCACCTGTTACAAAAATAGATGCAAATGCTAAAATGGCTGGCATTTCTTGATAGGTTGGCCTCGTATAAAAAATTAATCCGTAAAATAGAAATAGAAACGACATCATCATCACTTGCCGTGGACGTGCATTTCGCCATATTAGTTTTACATCATTCTTTAAAAAAGGGGCAACACTTCCAAAGCGATCCATCCAAGATAAATCAGTAGTTTCAACTTCTTTTACATGTTTCGAAACTTTACCATCTACATAAAAATCACTTTTTATAAATTTGAAATTAATGTAATATAAAACCCCTAATAGTAAAGCCGGAATTACAATTAATATTGGATTGTTGTATAACGTGTTAAAAGCAATGCCTATAGGTTTTGATATTTGAAATATTTTAAAGTATTCTAACGCAATTAGTACAACCAGCACAGAAAGTAAACTGTAAAAAATTATATTGACTTTATTAATTAAGAAGTTTATAAAATTAATTGAATAGGTTAAAAAACCCATTGAAAAAAACCAAAATACCACATTTACAGCTTCATAATTTTTTATAAGTAATACCACGCTAAAAGGAAAAAGTATAAATAGTGGTAAAAAATTAAAAAATGAAATGGTTGTTTTTCCTAATAAATAATGAATAACTGTTTTCTTTTTGATAGGAATAATCATTAATGGTTTAATATTCATAACCGGTAATTGTTGCATAAAATATCTCAAAACCAAATCAAACAAAAACCAAAAAATTATAAAGTTGTTTACAATAA
>JAMOMG010000064.1 GCA_027068695.1 Flavobacteriaceae bacterium | reverse complement strand
TCAAAAGTTTTGTATGGGATTTTTTGGTGAACATTGAAAGGGGTTGCCTCATCAAAATTAGTTAATATGCTAACTATTTCAATAGCCGAATCTGAAATACTTTCTTTTAATTCAGAAGCCGTAATCAATAATGTACTATCTTGTAACGTACAATTTTCATCTAAATACGTTGATTTTTCAAAAATTTCCTCAATATTCAACTCGTTATTTTTCTTCAATTTAATTTTAAATTGAGTATTTTGAAGTGAATTATAAATTAACAATTGATTTACCAATAGCTTCCCTTTTTTTGTAATTAATTTTATTACTTCGTTTGCCTGAAACAAGGCAATTAAACCTACAATTGGATTTAACGTTCCTGCCTCTTCACAATTTGGAATATCTGTTGCTATTTTAGGGAAAGCATCTCGCAAATTACACGTAAATCCCCCGTTTTCTTTCAATACATTAAACGTGGCTGCATAACCGTCAAATTTATATAAAGATCCATACACTAATGGTTTTTTAGCAAGTACACAAGCATCGTTTATCAAATATTTTATTGGTAAGCTGTCTGTACCGTCAACTACAATATCATATTTTAAAATTAAATCTAAAATTGAATCTTTATCAATGGCCTTATTGGTAAATGTAACTTTTGTAAAAGGAGTTCTTTTGTTTATTTCATTAGCTAATACTCTGGTTTTAAATTTCCCAATATCTTCCATTTTATAAAAAACCTGACGATGTAAATTTGAAATTGAAACGGTATCAAAATCAACCAAGTGTAGTTCTCCCACACCACTTGTTGCTAAATAAATTGCAACCGGATTCCCTAATCCTCCACAACCAATTATTAATACTTTTGCATTTTGTAATAATTCTTGCCCTTTTATGCCAATTTCTGGCAACGTAGTTTGACGCTTAAAATACTGTTCTTTATTAAAGTTCATTATACACCTATTACTTCTCTTCCTTTTTTATTTAAATAAATTTTAGATTCTTTTATTTCAACATATTTTTTTAACTGTTTAAGATAGTTGAAATACTGCAATTCGCCAAACCCATAAATGGTTTCTTTTTGCTGCCAAATTAATAAATCTCTAATAATTTGTTTTTCAGTAAATATCCCTGAATTAACAATTCTTAAAGTTTTATATTCTATTTGGTTTAAACCATTTTCACCTGGAAATCTCAATAAGTGTTGGTTAATGGATTCTTGTAAACATTTAAATTTTGAATTTTTATTAAAATTGAATTTCTTTAATTTATCAATATCATTTTCAACGTACATTTCCCAGCTCTCTTTTGCAAACAGTAAGCTTGCTTTACTAAGTGTTACTTTATTTTTGAAAATTGATTTAAAATCTATTGTGAAAAAATTTGTGAAGGGTTGTACAGGTTCTTTTTCGTTCTTTTTTTCAAAATATACTAAAAAGTAATTTGTTTTTTTCACATAATTATTAACTAAATAAGTACATAGTGCCAATAAATTTATTTGCTGAAACAAATTGCATTCAAACCACAAAACAACTTCATTATAATTAGATAAATCTTCAACTTTTTTAATTTCTTTAATTGTCTTATCGTAATATTTTATAGGTTCAATATTAAATCTGTTTTTAAAATAAGCATATCTTTTTTTCCAAAATTCATCACTACCCACATTTTTATGTAAGTCCCCTTCACACAACATTTCTCTCCAAACAACAATATCGCCTTTGATTTCAGATTTCTCCAAAATTTGAGCTGTAGCATCATTGTTTAAAATATGAATTGTATTACTCATTTATTTCTTTACGTGCAGCCTTAAATTCTTCAGGTGTGTTAATATTTCTAATTAAATCATCATCAACTTCTACAATTTCAACATCAGAATTTACTAAAACTTTACGCGGACAAGAAAACCCTTGTGATAAATAATTTAACAGCAACAAATAACTTTTTGGTTCCCAAATGGTTATTAATGGTTCTGGAAATTGCTTTCCTCTACCCTTAATACTTGTTGCAGCCTTTGACGGATTTCTATATTTTAATAATTTTTGAATAACAGCATCGTTCACAAAAGGCACATCAGTTGCTAAAACTAGCCAAGCTACATTTGGATTTGATTGAAATGCTGAGCAAATGGCACCAAAAGGACCTAGACCATTAAAAGTGTCAACTATTTTATTATCAATTGTAATTTCTTGGACAGACCTAACCGATAAATATGTTTTTAAATTATTTTTCTCTAGTAATTCAATAGCTACATCACGTTGGTTTTTTCCATAAAAATTCAATGTCCCTTTATCTTTACCCATCCTCGTACTTTTACCTCCAGCCAATACCAACCCTTGAATAGGTGCTATTTTTTCTTTAATTAAGCTTTCAATATGTTCTGAAATTTTATTAATTTCATTAAAATTATAACAGTGTAAATTCTTTATTAGTGGATATTTTTGTTCTAAAAAGTCAAAATACTTAGAATTGTTATTCAATTTTATTACAAATTGAATATTCTCTAATTGTTCTAATCTCTTTAAAACTGAAGCTTCTTTTTCATTATCTAATATTAAAATTTGTTGAGCTCCTTTAAAGTGATTTCCATTAATGAACATAAAATCAAACTGTGAAAATTGAATTCGTTGATTAAACTTATTTATTTCTGTCTTTACATTTATATCAACCGTGCCGTTATGATTAAAAATAAAACTCTCAAAACTTTTCAATTCATTATCTTTATTGTGTGAAGCGTCTAAATACCCTAACTTATAGTTTGGTAATTTTTCTGAAACTTGCGAAACAAGTTTAGAAACAATTGCGCATTTTGTACCAATAATAGCAATTTCGTTAGGTGCAAAATTACCATTCTCCCTCATTTCTAATTTTATATGTTTTTGATGTTTACTCATTTTTTATATCACTTTTACCTCCTGATTTTTCAATCAACTTCACTTCATTAATTACCATTTTTTGCGAAATAGATTTACACATATCATACACTGTTAATGCAGTAATAGTTGCTCCGGTAAGTGCCTCCATTTCAACGCCTGTTTTTCCTTCAATTGAAACTGTACATAAAATTTCAATATTTTCTACATCCATAATTTCTACATCAATATCAATCCCATGAATTAAGAGTGGATGACACATTGGAATTAAATCAGAAGTCTTTTTTACCGCTTGAATACCTGCAATAATAGCTGTTTGGAAAACGGGGCCTTTTTTTGTTGTTAACTCCTTATTCTCAAAATGAGAAATAATTTCTTGCCCTAAAAACATTGTTGCTTTGGCAGTTGCCTCTCGTTTTGTTATTTTTTTATCACCAACATTAACCATTTTAGGGTGGTTCTTATCATTGATATGTGAAAATTCTTTTGCCATTCTTAAAGTTTAAACTATTTATTTTGAATGTGTAGTGTGACCTGAAATCTACAACTAATTAATAAAAATTTCTCCTTTATTAAAATTACTAAATTGTTGAACTAATTTCACTTTGCCTAAT
>JAMOMG010000063.1 GCA_027068695.1 Flavobacteriaceae bacterium | reverse complement strand
ACAAGTCACCGTACCCCATTTGACTTTTCCCTCTGACCCGTTGGTTCTCACTTTGGGGTATCGACTTTAGTCGATAAAAATGGACTAAAGTCCATTCCCCAGAGTGTTATTTACGATGGGTGTCCCTACTTATTCTTTTTTGCACAATAAGCATTGTAACTTAAAGCTTAATAAATTGGTAGGTTGCTGCTGAGCTTGCGAAGCCCAACAATCTGATGCCAAAATCTAGGGCAAAAGTGTAACGCAAAAACCGCAAAAATGAGCAAAAGGGGCGCAAAAATAAAAAAATATTGTCATTCTCAACTTGATTGGGAATCTAGGGCATTTAAACAAAACACCGTAGCGACAAGGCACTGCCTTGTCGATGTTTGGGATTGAATAAATCATGGTGGATTTGAATTGCACAAGGCATTGCCTTGTGCCTACGGAGATTTTGTTTGGTATTCCCCACAGATAAAAAACTCTGCCATTGTCGCAAAGACGGCAATCTATAAAATCAAATGCTCTGACCCTATCGATGCTTTGGGGTATCGACTTTAGTCGATAAAAATGGACTAAAGTCCATTCCCCAGAGTGTTATTTACGATGGGTGTCCCTGCTTATTACTTCAATCTATATAATCAAATGCTCTGACCCTATCGATATATTGTAAATTAAAACACAATAAATTGGTTGGTGTTGAGGTACGAAACCCAACAATTCGATGTGAAAGTCAAAAACAATTGTCCGCAGATGAACGCAAATAACGCAGATAAAAAACCACCATTCTGGGTGTCCTGTTATTTTTTTGTCATTTTTTTGTCTATTGTCTTACTTTTTATAAATTAATCAAAATACAATCAAAGCTAGCAGTTTGCTATAAGTTTATGACATTAAAGATATTGTATACTTTCTTTTATTTTCCATTTTTCTCTCGTCAATTTAATTGCTTTTAAATATCACTTATTATTTGTCTGCTTAATATAACTTGTGCTATAATTCATATTAAAATATGGAACATAAAAAAGCCCGCTTAATGGGCGGGCTTTTTAACTGGCTTTTAAGTGCTTTAATAGTCACACCAGAGTCATTGTTCTTTCTTTTACCATTAGCATACAACAAGCAACTAAGGAGCACCCATGATAACAGATTATATAAATCTTGTCAATAAACAAGTAGATCATCACGCGTATCTCATTAAAAAACTTTCACCGGAAAAGCAAGAATACCAACATATTCTAAAAGACAAATTTTTGAAACTCAAAGCATTTTTAACAGACCTAGAAAGCATACTTGGAGATCTTAAAATAAGTTCAATTTACGACCTGCGAAAATCAATAATTAAACCTATCATTGACAGCCCTGATATAACAATGGCAGATCTAGAAGACTTAACAGATGAAGAAATAGAAAAATTAGAAATACCAAAGGCTGATAAACATGAGTTTAATATTATTGAATACATCAATAGTATTGGAGGAACTGCTACAGTTAGAAAGGTTATGATAGGGCTAAGGGGTATAACTGGAGAAATGCCTGATAAACATTATTTAAACAATAAGTTATATAGAATGACAAAAAAAGATAATGCTATATTGTTTATGTCATCTATGGGGCAAGGTCATTATACAACCATCAATCCAGAATCAAATACAGATGATGCATGTAGTGATTTAGAGTAATAGCACGCAGGCTTTAATGAGGTGACAAGTGCTACAACACTTGTCACCAAGTAGTAGCCAAATTTAACAGGTACAAACTACCCATCTGACTGCTTACAGAACTACGTATTATAGCACAAGACAAAGATTAATTGTACCTCTAACAGCACATAAGTGCAGGAGGTATGCAATGACCATATGTAATTGCACTTACCCAAAGCCTGTTTCTGTGAATGCGTACATTCGTTACCGCCTAGGGCGTTTCGAGTACGTTTGTTCACATTGCAGGTCTAATAGAGGTAAATAAACCTTAAAAAAGAGTAACTCTTAATTGAGTTGCTCTTTTTATTTAAAACCTATTAATGGGACATTCCGTAATTATTTTTAATTAAATAAATTGATATTTTGAATTTTTTAGTGGGTTTATTCATAGTCTATCCTTTTGTATTAAAGTTTTGATTTACATAATCATTTCACTCACCCACCCTCAACAATCGCAATCTCTGCATCAGTCAACCCATACAACGCATAGACCATTTGGTCTATTTCGTTGTCGGTTTGGGTGATTTGGGTTTGGAGGTGGTTGATTTCGGTTTTGTAGGTGGTGAAATAATCTTCCCATTCGTCTTGTTGGTGCAGTGATAGGGTGATTTTTTGTTTTTTTAATTCGGCAAGAAAGGTTTTGAAATCGAAGTCGTAAAAGCTGTTGAGCTTTTTACTGGTTTTTTGAATATCAAAGGTGTCTTTTGTTCGTTTGATAAAGCGTTGGTTTTTTTGTTGGAAATCTTTTGTTAAGTTGATAATATGATTTGTAGCTTCATCGAGTTTTTTATTTTCCGTAAAGTCTGGTATTGGTATCTGTTCAAAGTATTGTGGTTTAACTTCTATATAGCCACCACTTCTCATGACACAAACTGATTTCAAAAAGAACCAAGTGATTTTAGAATTCAAAATACTTAAAAGAACTTTATTTCCGCTTGGTAAAACAACAGAAGGTGCGTTGATATAATACCCACTTAAATCTAAACTAAATTTATTGCCTGACTGTAAATTTGGCCAAGTTATTTTTGCGCTTTCAAATGTTTTATAGTAATCAACTGAATCTTGAATTTCAAACCATTTATAAGGCCCTGCTTTTCTTCCAATTTTTATATCAGGAGAATTTTTAGGTGTTAATCTTTCTCTGTTAGTTTCAAGGTATTGCTTAATCGCGGGAAATTTGTCAATTTCAGTACCTCTTCTAGTAAAAATTATAAATTTACTTTTATCTGAGGAATTCCATTTACTTAAATCTTTACCTTCAAAAAAAGGTTTAATCAGTTCTTTAGATGAGTTATGGGCATTCTCAAGTTTGTTTTTTGTTTTTTTATCTACTATAAATGCATCATTAAATCCAGTAACTATTCCTCTAAAACATTTACCAAACTGTTCTTTAACACTTTTAAATTTAATGATTTTATTTAATAATTTATTTTCATTAATAGAATGAAAATTCCAACTCATTAAATTTAAAGAGCTTTGAGACACATTCACCAAATCTATTGAATCAATATCAATAAAAGAATTCTGTAAATGTTTTGCTACTTTCACATAGCTAAAGTACTCTTTAAATTCAGGTGTGTTTCTAGCAACTAAAATAACAGGATAAGTTGTAGCACCCTCAAAAACTTGAACTTCGGTAAAGTCTATATATTTTTCAAATAAAACTTTTGTACTTAATGTTACCAACAATGCAAAAATGAGCCACATCAACAGTTGAAAAGTGAGCCAGTTATATAACAATGGTACTTTTTAATTAAAGTGCCTATGATTACAACTGAAGAACTCATGAAAATAAAGATA
>JAMOMG010000062.1 GCA_027068695.1 Flavobacteriaceae bacterium | reverse complement strand
CCTGTAAATCCACTATGGCCAAAGCTATTTGAGGAAGCGTACTTGCTACTTGCCTTTACTTCTGGATTTAGGCTTGGTTTGTCAAATCCAAGACCTCTTCTAATACTGTCATTTGCATAATACCTATGATTAAATTTGTCTATTGTTTTAGAATCGAGATATCTTTTGCCACCATAGTATCCTTTTTGAAGGTACATTTGCATTATTTTTGCTACATCGTTTGAATTTGAAAAAAGGCCTGCATTTCCACTTACTCCATTCATCATTGCAGCCCCCATATCATGTACATCTCCTTGTAAAACTTGATGCCTGTAATAATCATCAACTTCAGTTGGAGCTATCTCAACTTTTTCGAATTTTTCAAGTGGATTATATCCAAGTGTTGTAGCACCCAGAGGTGTGTAGAAGTATTTACTGTTTAATACATTCATTTTAGCATGATAGGTGTCTTCAATATATTTTTTGAATAAGTAAAAAACCAAACCACTATACTTGTAACCTTCTAATTTTCTTTGAGGAGCTTCGGCAATTTTTTTATAAATAGAATCTGTATATGAATTTTTTAGGTACAAGTTTCTAGCTATTTTGATTGAAAACTTGTCACTCTTTTGTTTTCTATATAAATTAGGAAAAGGAACTTTTGTAATACTATCAACAGTCTCTAAGTAATATGGAATCCAGGCTTTAATTTTAGCTACATGAGATAATGCTTCTTTTAAGGTAATTGTATCTTTATTTGAACCTTTTAAATAAGGTAACATTTCACCAAGTGTTGAATTTAATTTAATTAAACCTTTTTCTTCACTTTTCATAATCATAGGTAATCCTCCCAAAATTTTGGTAACTGAAGCTAAATCGTATAAATCTGTCAGCTTAACTTTTTGTTTTTTATCGTAAGTTTGGTAACCAAAACTCTTGTGATAAATTACTTTTCCGTAGCGGGCAACTAATACTTGTCCTCCAGGCGCCATTAAAGAATCTACAACAATTGTAGTTAAAGAGTCTATTCTTTGAAGTAATTTACTGCTCATATCAACTTCTTCTGGAATTGTATAAGACAGTCTCATTAAATTTGGGGTAGAAAGTCCAGTTCCTTCAGGGAAAATATTTTTAATTGAAACAGGTAATTTCCCTTTTGCTTCCAAAGCGCCAAAAATTATTTCAGCTGAAATTTCCTGAGATTCTTTGCTGTTTTGGTATGATACTATAATGGCATCAGTTGTTTTAATAGAAGGAGTTATATTTAATAAGGTATAAGGGCTAGCAAAAATGTCTAAAATAACATGGTGATTTTCAGATATTTCTTTTAGCCAAGTTATTTCCTTTTCAGTCATTTTATAACTTTTCCAAGGACTCTCATTAGATTTATGATAACCAATGATAACTGTATTATACGATTTTAATTTTTGAAGTAATCCTTCCAAATTTTTACCTGAAATAATATCAACTTGTGTATATTTTTTCAAGGTATTTGTAAATGCGAGGTTATCTGAATCTCCTAATTTTACATAGGCTATTTTATTATCAGATAATTTTTTTATTGGAAGAATACCATTGTTGTTTTTAACAACTGTTATTGCTTCTTTCATTAAAGACCTATACAATAATTTATCATTTATTGTTATAATATCTTCGTTGATGTTTTGTTCTTTTATAGGTGAAAAGTTCTGTAAGCCAGCCCAGTATTTTGCTTTTAAAATTTTTCTAACGGATTCATCTAAACGTTTTTCAGTAAATAATTTCTTTTTAAGCGCTGCTTTTATTTTTTTAACAGCAGATTTTACATCTTCAGGAATTAACAGTATATCATTTCCAGCCAAAAATGCAGCTAAATCTATATCACCAGGTTTTGCATAATTCGCAGCACCTTTCATATTCAATGCATCAGTAAAAATTAAACCCTTAAAGCCCATTTTTTCTTTTAAAAGTTCTGTAATAACTTTATGAGATATTGAAGTAGGAACTCCAGGTTTTGGTTCAAGTGATGGTACATTTAAATGCGCTACCATTACACTTGTTAGCTTGGTTTTAAATAGTTGTTTGTATGGAAATAGCTCAATAGAATCTAATCTTTCCAATGTAAAATCTAAAAAAGGAAGCGTTTTATGAGAATCTGTTGAAGTGTCACCGTGACCAGGAAAATGTTTTGCATTTGCCAATACACCAACACTTTGCATTCCTCTAATAAAAGCAGCAGCTTTTTTAGTAACATTGTATTTGTTCTCTCCAAATGAGCGATTTCCAATTATTGGATTTTTTGGGTTTGTATTAATATCTACAACTGGAGCAAAGTTTACATTAATTCCTATTCTTTTGCAGTGAAGCCCAACTTGTTTTCCAAACTCTTCAATTAATTCATTGTCTTGAATTGCTCCTAAAGTCATATTCCAAGGATAACGAAAAGAGTTTTTTAACCTCATATTTAAACCCCATTCACCGTCAATGGCAATAAGTAAAGGGATTTTAGATTTTTTTTGATATAGATTCGTTAATTTAACCTCTTTTTCAGGAGTTCCTTGCATAAAAATTAACCCTCCGATATGATATTTTTTAATCATTCTTTTTATGTAGGCTGTGTGTTTTTTATCTTTGTTAGAATAAGCTTGAATCATAAAAAGTTGACCTATTTTTTCGTTCAAGGTTAGGTTACTCATTATGTTCTCAACCCACTTTTCTTGATTTTTAATATCAGTACTAAGTAACGGATCAAATTGTTGTCCGTAATTTGTTGTAAATATTAAAAAGACACTTATAATTAGTAATTTTTTCATTGTGTAAAACTTTTATTTTTTTAAAATTGCTCCAGTTCCATTTAAGTCTGAAAATACAATATTTCCATTTTCTAACTTTACTCCAGAAGCGATATCTGTTTTTAATAATAAAGCACCGTCCATATCAACATAATCTAACATAGGCGTTAAATGTGCAATTGCAGAAATTCCTACTGAAGATTCTGTCATACAACCAACCATTGTTTTTAAACCTAAAGATTTTGCTTTTGTAATCATTCTTTTTGCAGGTGTTAAACCACCACATTTCATTAATTTTACGTTTACACCATGAAAATGATTATGACATTTTTCAATATCACTTTCTATAATACAACTTTCATCTGCAATAACCGGTAAATAGGAATGATTAAATACTTTTTTAGCACCTTTCCAGTCATTTGCAGGAAGTGGTTGTTCAATAAATTCTACGCCTAATTTTTTTAATGCAACCGAGTTATTTATGGTTTCAGTCGGATTCCAACCGCAATTAGCATCAATTCTAAAAATAGCATTGGAGTGCTTTCGTAATTCTGTTACTATTTTTAAATCATCTTTTGTGCCTAACTTAATTTTGTAAATAGGCCAAGGCATTTCTTTCATCTTTGCTATCATATTTTCTACGGTATCAATACCAATAGTAAAATTTGATTGTATGTTTTTTTTAGGTTCAAGATTCCAGTATTTATATAGTTTAAAACCTTTTTTACGAGCATATAAATCGGTATAAGCTTCATCTAGCGCACATAATAAAAACATATTATTACTAAAGTAAGGGAATAAATAATCCCAAAATTCTTCTGGAGTTTTTTCGAGTTCCACTTCAATAACTTTTCGTTTTGCAATAAGTTCTTCTTCAAATTGTTCTACAAAAGTATTGTAATAGGGATTTGCAGTTGCTTCACCAAAACCCGAAAATTCATTATCCTGAAGTTCTACAATAATTGAAGGAATCTCAGTTCGGGTACCTCTTGAAATTGTAAAAGGGTGTTTTAATTGTAACTTAAAGGTTCTTATTATTAATCTCATTTCAAGGCTTCTTTTAATAATGTAACAGGATGTTTAGAAATTCTTTTTGTACCATCTTTTATTTGATGTCTACAACTGGTTCCTGAAGCAGCAATAATTGTATCAACTTTAGTATTTCTTATTTTTGGAAATAAGGTGTCTTCACCAACTTGCATACTAATTTTATAGTGTTCTTTTTCGTATCCAAAAGAACCTGCCATTCCACAACACCCAGAATTTAGGATGGTTACCTTATAATTTTTTGGGATTGAAAGCATTTGAAATGTAGGTTCAGTTCCACTCAATGATTTTTGTTGGCAGTGACCATGGATTTTTAATGTTTTCTTTTCTGTTGTAAAACTATCTGCAGTAATATTGTTTTTGG
>JAMOMG010000061.1 GCA_027068695.1 Flavobacteriaceae bacterium | reverse complement strand
CTAAACGGAACACCATTTTCTTTGTAATATTGATGTAGAAATTCAGCTTTTAAAGCTGCAACATCTACATTACTGGGACATTCACTTGCGCAAGCTTTACAACTTAAACACAAATCAAAAACATCGTATAATTCTTTGTGATTGAATTTGTTTTCTTGGGTTGAATTTGTTAAGAATTCTCGTAAGGCGTTTGCCCGTGCCCGTGTAGTGTCTTTTTCATTTCTTGTAGCTCTGTAACTTGGACACATAGTACCTCCAGCTTCAGGTAGTTTTCTACAATCACCAGACCCATTACATTTTTCGGTTGCTCTTAAAATACCTAAACTGTCTGAGAAATCTTGAATAGTTTGAATTACAGGTTCTTTTCTTTCAGCTTCATAACGTAAATTTTCATCCATTGGATAAGGATCTACAATTTTACCTTTATTAAATATGTTATTTGGATCAAAAGTGTGTTTAATACGTTTTAAAAGCTCATAATTTTTTGTTCCAATCATTTGAGGAATAAATTCGGCTCTTACAATACCATCACCGTGTTCACCACTAAATGAACCTCCATATTTTTTAACGAGTTTGGCCGTTTTTGATGTTATTTCTCTAAACAAAACAACATCCTCTTTTTTCTTTAAATTTAGTATGGGGCGTAAATGAATTTCACCAGCACCGGCATGTGCATAATACACAGCTTCTTGTCCATATTCTTCCATCATTTGGGTGAACTCTGAAATGTAATTTGGTAAATCGTTTACTTCTACAGCTGTATCTTCAATACAAGCAACAGCTTTGTTATCACCAATAATATTTCCTAACAACCCTAAACCTGCTTTGCGTAAATTTAAGGCTTTATTTATATCGTTATTTACTAATTTAGGATAGGTATAACCTAAATTATTTTCTTTTAAGTCTGAAATTAATTCATCTGCAAATTTGCTAGATTCTTCGTTAGAATTTGTACAAATTTCAAGCATTAATATAGCTTTTGGATCACCTTCTACAAAAAACCTATTTTTTAATTGCTCTCTATTGTTTTTTGTACAGTCTAAAATGGTTTTATCCATCAATTCACAAGTATACAAGTTGTGTTTCATGGCAGTTACCACAGCTTCCATACTTTCTTGGATACTATTAAAATGAGCAGCAACCATGATATTTTTTGGTGGAGGCAACGTATCTAACTGTAATGTTATTTCAGTTGTAAAAGCTAAAGTACCTTCACTACCAGTTAATAGTTTTCCTATATTTATTGTAGTATTTTCACCTCCAAAAAGTTCAAATCTTAATAATTCATCTACAGGGTAGCCATTATTTCTGCGGTGAATACTTTTTTTTGGAAACTCTTTTAAAATTTCTTGCTGAACTTCTTTGTTGGATAGCTCGTTAAATATTAACGTGTAAATAATACTTTCTAAGGAGTTTCCTGTTTTTTTTTGATTGAATTCTGAAATATTTACTTCGTTAAATATGACTTCAGATCCATCACTTAAAATAGTTTTTAATTCAATAATTTTATCACGAGTCACACCATATTTTATAGAAGTGGTTCCTGATGAATTGTTTCCAACCATTCCGCCAATCATACACCTGTTACTTGTTGATGTGTTTGGCCCAAAAAATAATCCGTACGGTTTTAAGTAATTGTTAAGTTCATCTCTAATAATTCCAGGTTGAACAGTAATCGTTTTTTTATGTTCATCAAAGGCTAAAATTTTGGTAAAATGCTTTGAAATATCAACTATTAAACCATCACCAACACATTGACCGGCTAATGATGTACCTGCAGCTCTTGGTATAAGTGTTATGCTATTTTGAGTTGCAAATTCAATAAGTGTTTTTATATCTTGTATGTTCTTCGGATAGGTTACACCCAAAGGGATTTTTCGATACACTGAAGCATCTGTAGCATAAATACTTTTATGTAAATTATCAAAGTGAATTTCACCTGATAATAAATTTTCGAGTTCTCTTAAATTTATTATTTTTAAAGACATCACACTTTAATTATGGATTGAAAACAATACCACTACAATGGTTTTTACTTGCTCCTGTAACACTTTTTAAACAGTTATTTACATTTTCATCTTTTAAAAATCCAAGGAAGGCAAATACTAAAGCCTCTTTGTAATTGATTATAGTATCTTCAGGAATTATCAATTGAGTTTTTGTGTATGATTGAATACGATTAATAAGAAATGTGTTGTAAGCTCCACCACCAGCAACCAACATTGTTTTTTCTGAATTTGAATCAATTTTTTTTACAATTTGCATAGCTACGTGTTCAACAAAAGTTCTTAAAACATCGTTAATTTCAAGGTTGAATTTGTCAATCATTGGAAATATAGTTTCCACAATAAATTCATAACCTAACGATTTAGGTTTTGTATCATTATAAAAAGGTAAGTCATTTAGTTCTTTTAATAGACCCTTATCAATATTTCCTGTTGAAGCAATAGCTCCCTCATTATCATATTCAAAATTTAATTGAGAAACATAATGATTTAAAACAATATTTACAGGGCAAATATCAAAAGCAATTCGTTGCCCGTTTTTATTAAATGAAATATTAACAAATCCTCCTAAATTTAAGCAATAATCATATTCCGAAAATAATAATTCATCACCTATTGGTACTAAAGGAGCCCCTTGTCCGCCAAGAGCAATATCTTGTATTCTAAAATCACAAATTGTTTTCACACCAGTAATAGCGGCTATTTGTGGTCCATTCCCAATTTGAAGTGTGTAATTTTTATTAGGGTTGTGATATATTGTATGTCCGTGAGATGCAATAAAATCTAAATTTTCAATTTTATTTTTAGTAATAAAATTTAAAATAGTATTTCCTAAATGAACTCCGTAATCAGCATTTAATTTTGTGAGTTTTTCACCAGAGAAATGAAAACCCTCCTTTAAGGTAGTTTTCCAATATGTACTATAGCTAATAGTTGTATGATTAAGTATTTCAAAGAAATAACCGTTATTATAACTAATTTTTATATATGCAATATCGATACCGTCTAATGAAGTACCGCTCATAACACCAATTATATATTTGGTAGTATTCTTCATATCATAAAAATTCACTTTTGTAAAGGTCTAATACATTTTTTACGCTTTTATGCTTCTCAAGAAGCATTGAAGCCAAATCTTCATCAATAAGTAACTCATCCATTAGCATTAGTACTCCGCGATTTACTAATTTTGTATTAGATAGTTGCATATGAACCATTTTGTTGTCTTTTACTCTTCCTAGCTTAATCATTACAGAAGTAGAAATCATATTTAATACCAGCTTTTGTGCGGTTCCTGCTTTCATTCTTGTACTTCCAGTAACAAATTCTGGTCCAACAACTATTTCAATTGGATATTTTGCAGTAAGAGATAGCGGGCTATTTTTGTTACAAGTAATACAACCTGTAACAATATTGTGTTCTTTCGCTTTTTGAAGACCTCCAATTACATAAGGAGTTGTTCCAGAAGCTGCAATTCCAACCAATACATCTTTATTGGTAATGTTATATTTCTGTAAGTCTTTCCACGCAAGAGTTGTATCATCTTCAGCATTTTCAACAGCTTTTCTAAGTGCAATATCACCGCCAGCAATAAGGCCTATTACCCAATCGTCTGAAACTCCGTAAGTTGGAGGGCACTCTGAGGCGTCTAATACACCAAGTCTTCCACTTGTTCCAGCCCCAATATAAAAAAGTCTACCTCCATTTTTCATTTTAGTATAAATAATATCTACCAATTTTTCAATTGAAGGAATTTCTTTTTCAATAGCAAGGGGTACAGTTTTATCTTCGGCATTAATACTTGAGAGTAACTCAAATGTGTCCATTTTTTCAAGATTATTGTAATTAGATGATTGTTCAGTTGTGGGTTTATTCTTCATGTTGTTTTTTTATGATGGTTAAACATAAAATTGTTAAAAGTGCGTTTACTAAGATATTCATAAAACCTAAGTCAAATGAAAATTTGGTAATTAAAAAGTAATTTAAATAGTATGTTACAAAGGGCATTAAAACGCAAATGTAAGGTACTAAAGAATCTTTAATTTTAATTTTTGTAAAAATACCGAATAAATAGAGCCCTAATAGGGGGCCGTAAGTATAACCAGCCACTTTAAAAATAGTTGAAATAATATCACCTTTACTATTTGAAAAAGACATTACTATTAAAAAAATTAAGGCTGAGAAACCGAGAAGAACAATATTTTTCAAATTGTTTTTCTCTTTAGAAGTTTTATGCTGAATCGCTAAAAAATCATGGGTAAACGAGGTTGTTAATGCTGTTAATGCCGAATCTACACTTGAAAATGATGCAGCTGTAATACCTAAAATAAAACTAATACTAGCTATTGTTCCAAAGTAGTTTAGAGATAACATAGGAAATAAATTGTCTGTATTTATAAATTTTCCATTTTCTACTTCTAATTTAATACCAAATTTTTCAGCGTATAAATATAACATAATACCCAAACCTAAAAATAGAAATTGAGTAATTGCTAAAATGAAACTAAATGATAATGCATTATTTTGAGCTTCTTTTTTGCTCCTACAAGTAAGCGTTTTTTGCATCATATTTTGATCTAACCCCATCATTGCAACGGCAATTAGTATTCCCGAAATAAATTGTTTGAAGAAGTTGCTTCCAGAATTAAAATCCCAATCAAATACTTTAAAATATTTGTGATGTACTATTGATGATATAGTTTCCGAAAAACTTAAGTTCAACGAATTTTTAATTGTGTAAATAGATATTATTGCAGCTAAGATTAAGAAAAAAGTTTGAAGTGTATCTGTCCAAACAATAGTTTTAATACCTGACTTATTGGTGTATAACCAAATTAGAAATAGGATAATAATTACTGTTAGATAAAAAGGGACTTGGAAAGCATCAGAAACGGCATATTGTATAATTTTAGCAGCCAATAGTAGGCGAAGTGCTGCGCCAAACGATTGAGATATTAAAAAAAATAAAGATCCAACTTTATATGTTTTTACTCCAAATCGAGTTTCTAAGTAGGTATAGATAGATACTAGTTTTAACTCGTAATAAATAGGTATAAGAACATAGGTTATAAAAACATACCCAACAATGTTTCCAAATACAAATTGTAAATAGTAAAAATAATTATTACCAACCATTCCTGGAATTGAAACAAAAGTAACTCCAGATAATGCTGCTCCAACCATTCCAAAGGAAACCAATTGCCAAGGAGACTCTCTATCTCCAGTGAAAAAGGAGTTATCACTTTTATTTTTTGAAGCAAAACGAGAAATTAACATTAGAAGGCCGAAATAGGAGGCAATAACTATTAAAATTAGCGATGAATTCATTTATGTTAAATGTTTACGTGAAATTATAAATATAAACGGGGATTACAAATTTAATTTCAGTCACTTTTATTTAGGAATATAAGTTTAGTGTGAATATTCTTTTTTTATTATTAAGAATAAATGGAGTTTACAAATTTCTTTGAAAACCCCATTTATAAAATTACATAAAAACAAAAATTTAATTATATGCTTGGGTCAGCAGGTATGTTCGGGTTATTTTCTCTTTCATTAAATGGGTAAGGATAATAATTCCTATTACGCTCAATGAAGTAGTCACCACCTGTAGGAATTACAAGGTTAGGGTGGATTCTTCTTGAATCTTCAAAACGCATTCCGCTCATAAATAACTCTATGGATCTATTTTTAAATATTTCATCCATAATATCAGTTTGGCTGTTTACATTTCCAGTCCAAGGACCTAAAGTAGCATTTACACCAAAAACATCATTGGTTTTTTCTCTAACCAAGTTTAAGTTTAAAACTGCACTCGGTAAATCGTTTGACATAGCGTAAGCTTCTGCTTTGATTAAAAGCATTTCACCTGGTAAAAACACAGGAATTGATTTTGAAGCAGTATCAAAGAATCCTAAAGCATTGTCAACGTTATGAAATCCAAAGTCGGTTTCAGTCTCATCTACTGGAGAAAGATAGAATGCTATTCTTCCATCTCCAACTTCAGGAATATAACTACCTGTTAAACCAAAATTATCTTGAGGTTTTGTGTCAGGATCATTAAAAACCGCAAAACTCCATACAGGGTTTTCATTTGTAACTCCATCATACCACCATTCTGATACAGAAGAGAGGTTTACAGCATTTGCAGCTGATATTGCAGCAGTGTAATTTCCTGCAAATAAATTGTATCTAGCTAAAAATGCATTTACTACATTTTGTAAATCTAAATTAGGAATATATGCTAAAAATTCTGCAGAGATAGTAGTTGAAGCTAAATCAGTTTTAGCACTTTCTAATAAGTTGATGCATTCACTTAAAACTTCGTCTCTAGTGTTAAAAACAGAGGCGCCATTAGGATCGTTATTAATAGGAGCTTGCTCAAAATTTTGGATTAAATAACCTAAAGTCATCGCTTTAAACCATTTTGCATAAGCACTAAGACCTGCTTTTGTACCAGGTTCCATTTCAACATTATCTATATTTGCTAAGATAGATTCAGCCATTCCCTTATCTCTTAAAAGTCTAGACCATAATCTGGTAACCCCAGCATTATCACTATTTAATAACGTTCCACCAGCTACTAACTCTCCAGGAGTTACGTAGGTTAATGTGTTCCCTAATTCTCTTGTTGTTAATCCAGGAATTTCAACAATTGGAGCCAACGTTGAAGTCGCAAAATGTTGAGACATGCCAACAGATACACCTAGTAACCCAGCTTTGGTAGTTAACACTTGGTCTTCGGCAGGCTGATTAATATTGTTAAAATCTGTTTCACAAGCTGTAAAAGACAGTACGCCAATTACAACTATAAATATTTTAATTAATTTTTTCATTATTCTTTATTTAAAAATTAAAGATTACACCAAATTTATATACTGCAGGAATAGGTACATTAGCCATATCCTGTCCTGTTACTCCATTGGTTTGTCCTTGAGTATTTACCTCTGGATCAAATCCATAATAATTATCAATTGATATTAAGTTTGTTCCACTTAGTGTGAATTTAACATTTTTAATATATTTTTTATTTAATCTTAAATTGTAGGTAAGTGCTACTTCTCTAAGCTTAATAAAAGATCCATCTTCAATGAATGATTCAAAAATACCAAAGTTAGCAACAGAGCTTCCTTTAGGTATAATACCATTTAACTCATCAGCAGTTGCTTTTCCACCAGCAAAAAGATACCCCATACGTTTGTCCCAACTCATTACATCATTTCCTTGAGAAATATCCCATTGAAATCTAAAACCAAAGTTTTTATATTCAAACTCGTTAGTTATGGATGCAACAAAATCAGGGTTAGGGTCTCCAATAATTTTTCTTAGTGTAGTTCCTGTAGGTTGTCCATTAGCATCATAATCTTGCACAGGCGTATTTCCTTCATAGTGACCTAATGCTTTTTGCACTTTTCCATCTGGAGTTAGCAAAATTTCTCCATTGGTATCTCTAGCAAAAAAAGTTCCGTAAAATACACCAATTGCCTCACCATCTTGAGCTACTGAAGTTCCAAACATTCCTAACCCTTGTCTAAACCCTTCAACATCTGTAACGTTATTTTTGTTACGGCTAAATGTACTGGTAATTGTCCAGTTCAAATTTTCACCTCTAATAGGAGTTCCTTTTAAGAGTATTTCAAACCCTTTATTTGTCATATTTGCAACATTTGCAAATTGCTGATCAAAACCTGTTGAAGGTGATAAAGGGCGATTTATCAACAAATCTTGGACTTCTTGGTTATAATAAGAAAATTCAATACTTAATCGATTGTCAAACATAGACGCATCAAACCCAAATTCCATTTCGGTTTGTCTTTCAGGTTTTAAGTTAGAATTACCTTGTGTTGTTGAAGGTATAAATCCAATATTTCCGTTATATACAGAACTATCATAATTCGTGTAAATTTGAAAAGGATCTAAAGCGGTTAGGTTACCTGCTTGTCCCCAAGCAGCACGTAATTTAAATGAGTCAAAAGTATCTCCTAAAGCATTTTCCCAAAAATCTTCATCAGAAATAGCATAGGAAGAACTTACTTTAGGGTAGAATTGTTGACGTTCATCTACTCCAAAAGTAGAGGCTCCATCCAATCTTCCTGCTAGCGTAAGGAATAATTTGTCTTTATATCCAAAACTTTGTTGTAAATACCCTCCCCAAAAAGAAGCTTGAGTTCTGTAATCTACACCCGATGCAGCTGATGCAGGGTCAGTTACAATTACTCCATCAATGGCACTAACCAAATTGTTTGTAACACCAAAAATTTGTCTTTCTTCATATTGGTAGCTGTATCCAGCACCAGTAGTAGATTTTAAATCATCACTTATATCAAACTGATAACTCAAATTGATATCACTATTTAACATGTCAGAACTAATTGTCGCTTTTTGAGACAGCCCATTTACCTTCGTGTTAAATCCATTTGGAATATAAATTAATCCTTCTGAATTAGAGTGGTCATATCCTAAAGTGTAATTAAATCTAAAACCTTCAAAAGGTGTTAATTTTAATTGAATATCGCTAATAGATCTAAAGTTTGTTGTTGTAGCATCAACTCTGTCAATGGCTTCATACGGGTTTGCCATCCAGCCTATATTTGGGTAATTTCCAAATTCATCAGGTTCAGGATTGTTTAAGTTATCTGCAAAAATAAGACTTGTGATTGGGCCATAATTTGTACCATTAGGCATGTCAGTACTTTTGTTGTACGAAACAAATGACCCTGCTGAAATAGAAAGCCAATCGTACAATTCTTGATCCAATCTTAAACGTAAGGTTTTTCTGTCAAAATCTGTATTTCTAACAATACCATCATTTTTGTATTGTGAAGCAGAGAAAGAATATTTTGTTTTTTCAGTACCACCATTGATGTTTAAGGAGTTTTCAAATCCGTAAGCAGTAGTGAAAATGTAATCTTGGTAGTTATAACGAGTAGCAGGTACGGCAACATCTCCATCCCATTTGAGTTGAGCGTCATTGTAAGGCAATGCTTTTCTCAAGTTGTTAATGTTAAAACTTGTAGAATATGTAATTCTTGGTTCTCCTATCTTTCCTTTTTTGGTGAAGATTTGAACCACTCCATTACTCGCTCTAGATCCGTAAATTGCAGCAGCAGCAGCACCTTTTAATACTTCAATGCGCTCAATATCATCAGGGTTGATATCAACCAACCTGTTTTGAGTATACCCTCCTAAATTAATTAAAGCAGAAGAACTGTTGTTTGTTATTACTCCATCAATGATGTATAAAGGGTCGGAACTACCTACTAAGGTACTAGCACCTCTTAACTTAATTGAAACACCTCCAGAAGGGTTTCCAGAGTTTCTGCTAATTTGTGCCCCAGCAATTTGACCTTGAAGAGCTTCTCCAATACTTACAACAGCTTTAGATTCACTTAAGTCTCCAGCACTTAAGGTTGATATGGCAGATCCGAGTTGTTTTTTTGTGGAAATCCCAGAAGTACCAGTAACGATAACCTCGTCTAAGTTCAATAAATCTTCAACTAATTTAAAATTAATCGGATTTTTGTTTTCAATTTTCTTCGTACTAGGTTTCATCCCTAAATACGAACATTTTAGCTCTTGTCCTATATTAGCTGTTATTGTGTAGTTACCGTTAAAATCGGTTTGAGCCCCTGTTTTTTTACCAACAACAATAATGTTTGCTCCTGGTATAGGAGAACCATATTCGTCAGTTACTGTTCCAGTGATTTCAATTTCTTGGGAAAAAACACTTAAACTACTAAATAGTAGAGCAATAATAATTAAATTAATGCGTGTAAAAATACTTTTCATTTGGTATTTATTTATGTTAAACACCCAAAACTAGTAATTTTTTCTTGAATACGTTAATAAATTGTTAATAAAATGCAAAAATTAACATTTAAAACAGCAAAAAACAGCAGATATATGTGTTTTTGTAAGTTTTTTAAAGGATTTTAACTCCCTTTTCTTTAAAATCATTAAATGTTGAGTCTGTAGGGTTGATATTGGTAACAATAGTGTCTATTTTATGAATAGGAGCTACCGCATATCTTTTAATTTTGTTTATTTTATTTTTGGTACAGAGTACAATAACTTTATTGCTAGCAGATATCATACACTTTTTTATATGAGAAACCTCCCAGTTTGGCTCTGTCATACCGCTTGAAACATTTATACCTTCAGTACCCATAAAGCATAAGTCTGTTCTTAGTTGAGATATGGAAGATACCACGTCTAAACCAATGGTTACTTGTGCGGGTTTGTAAAGTTTACCTCCGATAAATATAATTTCAATTGATGGGTGTTTAGTTAATTCAAGTGCAATAGGCAGACTATATGTGTATATAGTGGCGTTAATATCAGAAGGTATAATTTTTGCTAATTGTAAGTTGGTTGTGCTACCACTCATAATAATAACTTGCCCTTCTTTTATTAGGTTTAAAGCCTTTTTGGCAATGGTATTTTTTTCTTCTAAATTAAAATTACTTCTTTCAAGGTATGATGAGGCTAAATTATCTATAGGTAGAGCTCCACCATGTACTTTCTTAATTAGCTTCTTGGAGGATAATTCATTAAGATCTCTTCTGATGGTGTCTTCTGAAACCTTTAATTCAATACTTAAATCGGTAGATAAAACTTTTCTGCTTAGCTTAATTTTATCTAATATATATTGATGTCTTTCTTCTTTTAGCATTCTGTATACATTGTTAATTGTATTAACAGCCACAAATATGCAAAATATTTTTATCTTTTTTTAATTGTTACGGTTTTAAGTTTGAAAATAAGTATTTTACAATTCGTGATTTTAACGCATAAAAATGCATAAAAATGCATATAATCTTTTTTTTAAGCATTATTATTTTTAAATTTACAAATTATAAAATGAAAGTAATAATGAAAGATTCTGAACAGGCTTATCTAAAGAACATTAAGTACCAAGAAGCTGGTAAATTTGAAGATACTAGATTTGAAAAAATTCATAATGTAATTTTTTCAGATTCTAATATTGGATCTAAAACAGTTGCTAGGGAAATAGCTAATTTGATTTTAAGCAAACAAAAAGAAGGGAGAAAATGTGTGCTAGGTTTGGCAACAGGGTCATCTCCAATAAAAGTTTATGAAGAGTTAGTTAGGATGCATAAAGAGGAAGGCTTAAGTTTTTCAAACGTTATTACCTTTAATTTAGATGAATATTATCCAATGGATAAGAGTAGTATTCAAAGTTATTACTATTTTATGCACGAGCATTTGTTTAATCATGTTGATATATTACCTGAAAATGTACATATACCAAATGGTTCAGTTACAAGTAGTGAGTTACACCAATATTGTATCGAATATGAAAAAATGATTGAAGAAAATGGAGGGATAGATTT
>JAMOMG010000060.1 GCA_027068695.1 Flavobacteriaceae bacterium | reverse complement strand
AATGAATCGTAATTATCTATGATTACTATTTTCATATTTTTAAACATTTATTTGTTTATTTTTTTCTTTCTTTTGCGTTAGGGATTGAAGCTTTGTTTGAGCTCTTTTTGTTTTTTAACAAAAAAGCGAGTGCGTAAAGCCCGACCTTACTTTTCTTCTCGACTCCGCTCGAGATGACAGTAAGGGAACGCCCTAAATAGTTGATGCCATAATTAATGCTTTTTTTAAGGCTGCCAACTTATTGTTTACTTCTTGTAACTCTCCTTCTTCACTAGAATTTATCACAATTCCGGCTCCTGCCTGAGAATACAATGTGTTATTTTTACTTACAAAGGAACGGATGGCAATTGCCAAATTTACCGAATTATCTAAGCCAATAAACCCAACTGCACCACCGTAAAAACCACGAGTTTGGTTTTCATATTTGTCTATTAATTCCATTGCTTTATATTTTGGTGCACCACTTAGAGTACCCGCAGGAAACGTATCTCCTACAATTTCAATGGCTCTCCCCTTGGGTTTTCCCTGCACTGTTGAAACCAAGTGAATAACGTGACTGAAATACTGCACTTCTTTAAAAACCTCTACTTGTACATTGCTGGCGTGTTTACTTAAATCGTTTCGTGCCAAATCTACCAACATTACGTGCTCGGCATTTTCTTTGGTGTCTTTAGATAATTTTTCACCCAATAAAATATCTTTTGCCATATCTCCTGTTCGCCTAAAGGTTCCTGCAATTGGGTTGATAATGGCTTTTTCTTTGTCGATTTTAATTTGAGCTTCTGGTGAAGATCCCATTAATTTAAAGCTTCCATAATCGAAATAAAATAAATATGGCGATGGATTTATAGAACGCAACGCCCTGTACACATTAAATTCATCTCCTGAAAATTTTTGTTGAAACTGACGTGATAGCACGAGTTGAAAAACATCACCTCGCTTGCAATGCTCTTTTGCCTTTGCAACATTATTTTTAAAATCTTCATCAGTACAATTGGAAGATTCACTGCCTTTTACATTAAACTTATACAAACCATAGGTTCGCGCATTTATTAAGGTTTGAATCTCTTCAATTCTTGATTCTTCACCTTCTTCAATATTTTCAATAAGTGTTAACTCATCATTAAAATGATTAATAGCAATGATAAATTTGAAAAAACTGAATTGGAAATCTGGAATTTCAGAAGGTGCTTTTTTTGCGTTCAGCTTAATTGTTTCAAAATACTGAATGGAATTGTAAGATATATAACCATAGAAGCCATTGTATGATTTTATTTCTTTATCACAATCAACTTCAATAGTTTTGCTATACGCTTCAAAAATATTATAAAAATTGTGGTTTATTTTTTTTGTGCTTAATTGTTTATTCTTATAATTAAACGAAAATGTATCATTATCGGCTTTTAAAGTAATTATTGGCTCAACACAAATAAACGTAAAACTCTCTTCTTTACTGTGATAATCAGAGCTTTCTAGCAGTAAACTATTTGCATATTTATCTCTAATTTTGGAATACATACCAACTGGGGTAATTGTATCAGCCAATTGTTTTTTTGAAATTGTTTTAAATTTAATTTTTTTCATTTTTGTTGAAATAAAAAAAGACTTATCGCGAGATAAGTCCTTTTGTTATATAGTTTAATATAAATATAATAGTCCGCTCGCTTATTGTTTAAGAGAGTTCCACCACCAATTCATATTTAAATTATTTGTCTTCATTATTGCTACAAATGTAAGATAGATTTTTTAATGACCAAAAATAAATTGATATTTTTTAATTTACACCAAACTTAAAATCTGAATTACAATTATTAACAATACCATTGCAATTGGATAAACTGTTGCATAAGCAACCGCAGGAGCATCGGTATCAACCATATTATCAACAGCTGCTAATCCTGGGGTACTCGTCATACTTCCAGTTAGTGTTCCTAGCAATGTAAGTATATTTATTTTTAAAAGATACTTTGCTATAACCGTAGTAACTAGCATTGGAATTAACGTAATTAATGCACCGTACAAAAATAATTCACCTCCGTAATTTTGAAAAGTAGATTCTAGGCTAGAACCTGCGCTTGTACCAACAGCAGCTAAAAAGAATAGCAGCCCAAATTGCCGTAGAATTTGGTTTGCCGCACCAGTCATTGTCCACATAATTGGTCCTGTTTTCCCTGTTCTCCCCAGAATAAGTGCAACCAATAAAATACCTCCAGTTAACCCTAAACTAAAAGAGAAATTACCAAAATTCACACTTAGTTTCCCTACCAAAACCCCTAAAATAATCCCAAATGATATTGGTAAAAAATCGGTATTTGATAATTGTTTATCGTCATCTCCAAAAATTCGTATAACTTGTTGCATATTTTCTTTTGATGAAACAACCATTATTTTATCACCAAATTGCAATTTAGAAGAAGGGCTTGGAGAAATATTAATACCAGAACGTCTAATTCTTGTAACTGTTGCGTGGTATTTATTTAATAAATGTAACTGTCCTAATGTTTTTTTAACGACCTCTTTATTTGTAACTAAAATTAATTTCACATCAAACTTTGAACTGAGTGGTATTGATTTTTTAGTTTCAGAGCCTATTAAAAGTTTTACTCGTTCCATAGCATTTTCTGTTCCAACTGCTTTAATAATATCTCCCTTATTAAAGATGGTATGTGGTTCAGGTGCAAAGGCAATATTATTATGTAAAACTCTAGAGATAACTGCTTTCGTCATAAAACGGATATCTATTTCCTCAAAACTTTTACCTATTACATTTTCATTTTCAACAATAAAATGCCGCTGTATAATTTCAGGATATTCCGTTGTTATGTCTTGTTTATACTTTGCTTCTTCATCACTTATTTTAACACCAATAAACTTAGGTAAAAAACTTACAAAAATAATGACTCCAATAACTCCAAACGGATATCCAATACCATAACCAATAGATGCTAATGATGAGCCTGTTGTATCAATTGCTACAGCTAAACCTGGCGTACTTGTTAATGCTCCACTAAGTAATCCTATACTTAAATTTTTATCAACACCTCCAACATAATAAATTAAAAAAGTTATAAAGCCTGCACTTAGTACAAGAATACTTGCTAAAAAAGCCAAATCTCTGCCATTTTTTTTAAATGATTCAAAAAAACTTGGCCCCGCTTGTATACCAACTGTGAAAATAAACAAAACCAGTCCTATAAATTGAAAATCTTTTGGAACAACAACTCCATAATGACCAAAAAACAAGGCTACAAATATAACTGCTGATACATCTAAAGAAATACCTTTGATTTTAACTCTACCAATAATAAAACCTATTAGAATAATTAAAAACAATACGAAGTAACTGTTACTTAACAAATTCATTTTCCTAAATTTTTAACAAAATTACGCAGTTAATTAATGTGGTGCATTTATTATTGATTAAAATAACGAAAACGTTTCCCCTTAATGCCTTAACGTAAAAAAGCTCAAACTTTCGTTTGAGCTTTAAA
>JAMOMG010000059.1 GCA_027068695.1 Flavobacteriaceae bacterium | reverse complement strand
TTATGTTCTGCTATTAAGGTTTCAATAGTTTTTTCATCTAAAAAAGTGAAAATTTTAATATATTTTTCGGCATCTTCATCAGATGAATTTAACCAATATTGATAAAATTTATAGGGAGAAGTTCTATTGGCATCTAACCAAATATTTCCACCGGCAGTTTTACCAAATTTAGAACCATCTGCTTTGGTAATTAATTTACAAGTTAGCGCATAAGCTTTGCCTTGTGCTTTTCTTCTTATTAATTCGGTTCCTGTTGTAATATTTCCCCATTGATCTGACCCCCCCATTTGAAGCATACAATTTTTTTCTTTGTATAAATGGTAAAAATCATACCCTTGAAATAATTGATAGGTAAATTCAGTAAAACTCATTCCTGTTTTAGCTTCAGAATCTAAGCGTTTTTTTACAGAATCTTTTGCCATCATATAATTTACGGTAATGTGCTTTCCAACATCGCGCACAAATTCAATTAATGAAATTTCTTTCATCCAATCGTAATTATTGACCAATTGTGCGGCGTTTTCAGTGGCACTATCAAAATTTAAAAAACGAGCTAACTGACTTTTTACACCTGCAATATTTTTATTTAAAGTAGCTTCGTCTAACAAATTACGTTCATCAGATTTCCCAGAAGGATCACCAACCATTCCTGTAGCTCCCCCAACTAAAGCAATAGGGTTATGACCCGCTTTTTGAAAATGCATAAGTAAAATAATTGGAACCAAACTCCCAATGTGTAAGGAGTCAGCAGTTGGGTCAAAACCAATATATCCTGTCGTTTTATTTTTTAAAAGGTATTCTTCAGTTTCAGGCGTAATGTCGTGTAACATGCCTCTCCAACGTAATTCTTCAACAAAATTCATTTTTAATTTTTTAATTTTTAGCAAATATAAAATTTTAGTTGTTAGTAATTTATTTTTAACCCTTAGTTTTTTATATTTTCGTTTTATGATTTTAGTTACAGGAGGTACAGGTTTGGTTGGCTCACATTTGTTATATCAATTGGTGTTGAAAAACAACAAGGTAAGAGCCATCCATCGAAAAAACAGCAATTTAAATGCTGTAAGAAAGGTTTTTAGTTATTATTCAACAGATTTTGAAGCTCTTTTTAGTAAAATTGAATGGATTGAAGCAGATATTACTGATGTGTATTTGTTGGGAAAAGCCTTTGGAAATGTGTCAGAGGTTTATCATGCAGCGGCATTAATTTCTTTTAATCCAAAAGACAACAAAGCTATGCGAAAAGTTAATATTGAAGGAACTTCCAATGTTGTAAATCTTTGTATTGCAAAAAAGGTAAGAAAATTATGTTATGTAAGTTCAATTGCAACTATTGAAAAATCTATAGATAATAAAATTATTGACGAAAATTGCGAATGGAATATAGAGTTAAACAACTATGGCTATGCAATAACAAAGCATGGTGCCGAAATGGAGGTTTGGAGAGCTTCTCAAGAAGGTGTAGATATGGTAATAGTTAATCCTGGAGTAATTTTAGGTGCGGGGTTTTGGCACAATGGACCGGGTGAGCTTTTCTCGAAAATTTACAATGGATTAAAATTTTATTCTGAAGGAATTACAGGGTTTGTATCGACCACTGATGTGGTAAAAGTGATGATACAATTAATGAAAAGTGATATAAAAAATGAACGTTACCTTTTAGTTTCTGAAAATGTTAGTTTTAAAGATGTTTTTTTTAAGATTGCAGATAGTTTTAATAAAAAAAGACCCACAATTAAAACTACAAAATTAATGAGTGCTATAGGTTGGCG
>JAMOMG010000058.1 GCA_027068695.1 Flavobacteriaceae bacterium | reverse complement strand
AGATCTACCAACACCAAATCAGCGTAATATCCTTTTTTTATAAACCCCCTTTTTTTAATTTTAAATATTTTTGCAGGATTGTGACACATTTTTTCAACAATTTTTTCAACCGATATTTTACCTTTTCTATGAGCTTGTAATAAAGCAGGTAAAGCGTGTTGTACCAAAGGGCCGCCACTTGGCGCCTTCGTGTAAACTTGTTGCTTCTCTTCTATTGTGTGTGGTGCGTGGTCTGAAGCGATGACATCAATTTTATCATTTAATAAGGCTTTCCATAAACCTTCTTTATCTTCTTTTGTTTTAATTGCGGGATTCCATTTTATAAATGTTCCCTTTTTTTCGTAATCGTTTTCATCAAACCATAAATGGTGAACACAAACCTCAGCAGTAATTTGCTTTTCTTCTAAAGGAATTTTATTGGTAAAAAGATGTGTTTCTTTTTCAGTTGATAAATGAAAAACATGCAAACGAGCCCCCGTTTTTTTAGCCAATTCAACAGCTTTTGATGAAGATAAATAACAAGCTTGTTCACTTCTAATTTTAGGATGCATTTCCATAGGAATATCATCGCCATATTCTTTTAAATAAGTTGCTAAATTATTTTTTATAGTTTGCTCATCTTCACAATGTACGGCGATAAGCATTTTTGTTGATGAAAATATTTTTTCTAAAACTTCCTCATTGTCCACCAACATATTTCCTGTTGAAGAACCTAAAAACAACTTAATACCAGCAACATTTGTAGGGTTTGTTTTTAATAATTCTTCTAAATTATCATTTGTTCCGCCAAACATAAATGAATAATTAGCGTATGAATTTTTTGAAGCAATTTCAAATTTCTGTTCTAGCAACTCTTGAGTTGTTGCTTGTGGAACCGTGTTTGGCATTTCAATAAACGAAGTTATCCCACCGGCAACAGCAGCCTTACTCTCAGTTTTAATAGTTGCTTTGTGAGTTAATCCTGGCTCACGAAAGTGAACCTGATCATCAATAACTCCTGGAATTAAATATTTACCTTCGGCATCAATAACGGTTGTATCTGCAGATTTTGGACTTATTGAAGAGTCTATGTCTATTATATATTCTCCGTCAATTAATACATCTCCCTCAATTGTTTCTCCTTCATTAACAATTTTAGCATTTTTAATAAGTGTTAAACTCATGTTTTTTCTTTTTCTTTTTTATTTGGGTAACCCTTGCAATCTCATTTTTATAACTCCAAACACAGCTTCTGAAATTATTGAACCACTCATTTTTGAAGTTCCTTTTTTTCGATCAGTAAAAATAACAGAGATTTCTTTATGTTTAAATTTTCGTTTCCAAGCTTTAAACTTCATCTCAATTTGAAATGCATATCCAACAAATTTAATTTTATCTAATTCAATATCTCTTAACACATTGCTTTTGTAACAAACAAAACCTGCTGTGGTATCAAAAATGGGGATTTGAGTAATAATTTTTACATATTTTGAAGCAAAATATGATAAAAGTAGTCGCTTAATATCCCAATTAATTACGTTAATTTTGTTGTTTAAATATCTAGATCCTATTGAAAAATCTGCCCCATCAATAGCACAAGCATTGTATAAATGTATTAAATCTTTTGGATTATGAGAAAAATCAGCATCCATTTCTATAATGTAATC
>JAMOMG010000057.1 GCA_027068695.1 Flavobacteriaceae bacterium | reverse complement strand
CTTTTTAGATAAGGCAGAGCATAATAGTTTCTAAAGAAAAATCCAAATGTATCGATGACGGTTATTGTTTTCAAAAGGTTGACCTTTTTTGTTTTTTTTATGATAGCATTTTTTCTTCAAGTTTTACTAGTATGAGATTGTATAATCACAGCTATGGCAAAATTCAAACTAAAAAGTGACTTCTCTCCAGCTGTAGATCAACCTCAGGCTATCGAAAAATTATCTAACTCTATTATGAGTAAGAACAGATACCAAACTTTGGTAGGAGTTACTGGTAGCGGTAAGACATACACGATGGCAAAAGTTATCGAAAAAACCTCTCGTCCAACTCTCATCATGACACATAACAAAACTCTAGCTGCTTGAAGGGTCATTATGAAAAGATTTAATTCTTGAATCAAGTTCTTTTTTCTGTTCCTTTGTTAACTTATCTGAATTTTGATTTTTGAAATCTTTTAAATTATTGTCTGCTATAAATTTTAGTGTCTTTATGATTTCATCTTTAGAATTATTAAAACTTTGAATATCTCTTTATTTAAACATTTCAACTAAAGTAGAAGAGAGTGTTTTTGCTGTCTCTTCTTCTATTGCTCCTATTTTCTTAATCAATCTACTTTTATCAACTGCTCTTATCTGGTCTAGTAGTATTAATCCATCTTTTTTTTGAAAGCTAATTTTTGGTCTAAATATAAAATCTAAACCTTTTCTAGTCATTGGTGCTATGATAACAGTTTTTAGCATATTCATCTCATTTGGAGAGATTACAATACAAGGTCTAGTTTTTTGAATCTCTGAACCAATAGTAGGATTTAATTTTACTAAATATATTTCAAATCTATTAATTTTCAATTACCACTCCCAAGCATCTAAATCATTGTCATTTAAAAAGTCTTCTAAAACACCATCATCTTTTTTATCTCTGTTTTTAGACAAAACATCCTTAATGTTATTTTCCCAATTTTCACGAACAGTTTTTTTTACAGGTTTAAGCAGTAATCCATCTTTAACAACTACAAACTCTATTTCACTATTTTCAAGTTTTGCTTGTTTTATTATTGGTTTAGGGATTCTAATACCTTGTGAATTTCCTATTTTTGTAAGCATTGTCATAGTAAAACTCCTTTATATTTTTTTGTAATTATAATGTAATAACATTAAAGAGTCAAGTAGTGCTTTTTTTTCAAGAAAATTTTTGTACTACTTTTTTAAAAAAGTAGTAAAGGACATTAAAAAAATGAAATGTAGATAATATTTGTTGGCAAAACAACCATCTTGTTTGTCTCTTTAATGGGCTTGGAACTCACCGGATAACGACCGAGTATAACCGATAAATTGCTACTATGTTTTTTATTTGTTCCCACCAATTTGAGCACGCATTTTCTCAAGCATATTATTTATAAATGATGTAATTTGTTCTCTTTGTATTCCATTGTCATTAACTAATTTCTTAATTTCATCTTCATCTATTGAGCTATAGTTTCTTTGTTCTATTAATGTTTCTTTTCCAATTTTATAATCTTCAAAAGCTTTTAAACTCTCTAATATTTGATTGTAATGTTCTTTTTCAATTAAAAGTGCACTATTTTTAATTTGTGTTTTTGCTTTTTCTATAGCTTTAATAAATGAACTTAAATTTGTATTTGTTGCAGATTTCCATAATTTTTCTACTTCACTTTCAAGATTTACTAATGATAACCAAAGGTTATTATAAATTTTGAATTGTCCTTCAAAATACATAGAGAAGACAAATTTCTGTTTTTCATTTTCTTTTTGTAATTTGGCTTTTATTTGCTCTAGTTCAGAAGAATATTTAAGCTTATCTTTTTCAAGAATTCGATTTGCCCAAACTTTACTAAGCCAAGAGCTTAAACTAATAATTATAATCGCTGAACTACCAACTGAAGTTAGTATAGCAGCAGCTATTTTAAATATATCCTCATAATTCATTGTTTTCCTTTTTCAAATAACGATCGTCTTGAAAAATATGCCGTTTTTCTTTAATTTGTTTTAATAACTATTTAAGCTAATTTTCTCAAAAAAGCTCTGAAAGTCGGCTAGGTAGGCATATTTTTCTTCCAAAAAATTGTTATATCTGAACTTATTTTAACATTAAAAAGTTAATTGCACCCTTGTAAAATCATTATCTCTTGCTAAATTTAATGATAGACCCCTTTAGGTCTAATAATGTATCCATATTATTTTAGTAATGCCATACTTGCCCACAATTAGTACATTTTGCTTCAGTTACATCTTCTTTTTTAGCAAGACCAGTTGCCAATGTAGAAAGACCTGCAGTTAATACTGCACCTGTTGCTTTAGCTCCACTAATACCTTTTTTCTTTTTAATTTTCTGTGTTGTAACATGCCCTTTTTCTTGACAATGAGGACAAAGAATTTTTTTATCCATATTTACTTTGAGTTGTTTTTGTTTCTCTTCTTGCTTCTTTTCTTGTTTTTCAATTTCTTCAATCGCTTTTTTCCCCTTATCAGTGTTGGCATATATAATTGAAATAATTATAATACCAATAAAAATCAATACAATAATATCCATATTTATTTCCTTAAAATAAATTTACCAATAAAATAGGCATATTCAAACTTTCAAGAGAGTTTATTTTTCTTTTTCTCAGAGTTTTTATATCTCTTTTTTGAAAAAGAGATATAGTCTCCGCAAAGAAAAACAAACTTGATGTCTTGGTTCAACTCCATAAAGACTTAATCTTTACTTTGCCGATAAGATCTCGAATTTTTGGATATAACTATTTAATAACTAAACACCCCAATTATTCACAATTATCTAACATCTAAAAATATACATATAATCATTAATACAATTAAACCATTTGTAAAAATGAATTATTATAGTAAAAAATTAAGATAATTACAAACTTATAAAAAAATTCATCCAAATATTGCCCAATTAACTAACATAGTGTTAGTTAATTGGGCAATATCGATTTGTTTTGTACAAGGTGTCATGTATATTTAAATTATAAAAGACAAAAGGATTATCAAAATGTTACTTGAGATACTCAAAAAATCTTAGAGAAAAAAGAGAAACATCAAAAAAGTTGATACAAAAAACAGACTTTAGGAAGTTCATATAAATTTACCTAACAAGGTTGCAAGGGTTATATTTACCATCTTGGATGATACTATGATACTTTTACATGAGTTTATAAAAAAAATCAAAAGCTTAAAAAAAAAGAAAAAATTTAACATGAACAAATATTAAGGAACTGATTTTGATGATTTTTTAAAAGAAGAAAAATCTCGTAGGGTTAGTAAAACCAACCTTCATAAAGTTCAGATATACGAGGCTTTAACTATTTTAAAATTATTGCTTGCGACAAACATTAAGAATATTATGAGAAAAGTATACAATGATAAATCCTAAAGATTGGTTTAACCAACCCTACAAAACTTTCTCTATATTTATCAAATATAATTCTTTTTTTAGACCAAATTGTGCTAAAATAACTTCAAGTTACTTTGGAGTTAAGCTATTGCTTATATATGAAAACAATCACAAAGGAGTTTGAAAATGACTATCT